>DPSW01000351.1 GCA_003527145.1 Clostridiaceae bacterium
GATGATCAGAAAAGCTTTCTGCAGCTGCAGCATATTCCAGAACTCCTTCTATAGGATAATCCTTTTCATTGACTATTTCGTTGACTTTAAAGACACCTTCGGTCAGCGTGCCGGTTTTGTCAAACACTACTGTATGGATGCTGTTTAAGGCTTCTAAATAGTTGCCGCCCTTCACCAGGATGCCCTTTTTGGATGCGCCGCCGATACCGCCGAAAAAGCTCAGGGGTATGGACACCACCAAAGCGCAGGGGCAGGATACAACCAAGAATATCAATGCTCTGTAAAGCCATTGAGAGAAGGTATCAAATCCATAAATAAATGATGGTATCAAAGCTATCCCCAATGCGGTGAACACCACTAAAGGAGTATACACCTTTGCAAACTTGGTTATGAAGTTCTCTGTGGGAGCTTTCTTCAGAGCAGCATTTTCTACAAGATCAAGTATTTTTGCAACTGTGGATTGAGAATATTCTCTATCCACTTTTAAGGTTATCATTTTATCCTTGACTATGAAGCCGCTTAAAACTGCATCTCCTTCTTTTATGCTTCTCGGCGCCGATTCTCCCGTAAGAGCAGCAGTATCGACAGAAGCTTCGCCTTTTACAACAGTACCGTCTAAGGGTATCCTCTCACCCGGCTTGACCAAAATGATATCGCCTCTTTGCACATCTTCGGGAGATACCTCCTGAACCGTATTGTCCAGTACCAGATTTGCATGATCAGGTCTGATATTCATCAATGCTTTGATGGATCTTCTGGACCGGTCTACCGCCATGTCCTGGAATATCTCTCCTATATTAAAGAATATCATGACCGCTGCAGCTTCAGGATATTCTCCTATAGCAAAGGCTCCTATGGTGGCAATGGTCATAAGGAAATTCTCATCAAATAAATTGCCCTTAAAAAGGTTTCTGAAAGCCTTGTACACTACCTCTCCCCCGGCCAGCACGTAAGCTGCCGCGAATAAGGACAAGCGTAAAACTTCCGAGGATTTAAATATGTGAGCCAGTGCGTAAATAAGCAGCGCTGCAGCCAGCTTCCATATTTCCATTTTTATTTCATTTTTTTCCTCCGGCTCTTCTTTTATCGCCGATTTTTTTTCTATGATCTCAACACCGTCCTCTATGCTATCAATAGTTTTTATTGCTTCATCCAATATTCTTTCCGCATCCTTTGGATTTTTGTATTCCAATACCAATCTTCTGCCTACAAAATCTATGGAAGCCTTGTGAACTCCCGTGATGCTTTGGATGCCGCGCTCCATCTTAGCTGCGCAGTTGGCGCAATGGAGACCTTTGATTATGAATTCTCTCTTTAATACCTCTTCCATATCTTTTCCCCCTTAATGTAGTTACGAGTTACGAGAGCCAGGGCATTCCTTTTAGGTCTTATATTACGGTAAACACGGAATTTTAGTGTCTTTCAGTGGTTCCCGTCTTCCCTGCTACCCCGTTTGTCCTAGCGATGCTTGATGTGAGCCATTGCCTGGTCAAATATATGTTTTACGTGTTCATCATCCAGGGAATAATNNAATTACTTTGCCTTCCCTTCTGTTTTTTACAAGCCTTGCATCCTTTAATATTCTTAGCTGATGGGAAATTGCAGATTGATTCATATTCAAAAGAGCGGCAATATCACAAACACACATCTCTGCTTCAAAAAGTACATGCAATATTTTTACTCTTGTGCTGTCACCGAATACTCTGAAAAGATCCGAGATGTCATAAAGCAAATCCTCATCAGGCATATTGTCCCGCACTTTTTTTACTATGTCCTCATGTATTATATTGCTCTCACAGCAGTCAACCTTTGTCTTATCATCCATCATCTATGCACCTCCTTTTACATATGAACGTATGAATACTTGTTCATATGTTCACTGATATTTTATGCCTTTATATCAGCTTTGTCAATAGGATTTAAGTTTTTATGTGATTTAACAATGCTCTCAATTCATATGAAGATTTGCAGGCGGCGTGATAAGTCACATATTACTGCAGTTGTAAAAATATAATAGATTGAAGGGGGGATTTTTTTGAAAAAAAGGTTAGTCCTATCATTCAGAATAGGAGCCGCATTTATCGGAACCGTCATCGGGGCGGGATATGCATCAGGGCAAGAAATAATGCAGTTTTTTTCCGTATTCGGAGCATGCGGGATGATCACTCTTTTGCTCTCAGGCTTTGTATTTATTATTACAGCTGTTTCCGTATTCAATATTTCAGACCGGCTTAAGGCTTTCAATTACAGGGATTTCGTCTGCAAGCTTTGCGGCGGTAAGATAGGAAGCTTTTATGATGCCATAATAACCTTATTCTTATTTTTAGGCACTTCCATCATGTNNCCGAGATTTTTAAGGCTTATTTTCATCTACCGAAGATCTATGGAATCGCCATCATATGCATTTTAACCTTGCTGGCGGTATTTAAATCCATAGAGGGCTTGCTGAGCGTAAATTCAATCATCGTGCCGGCTATTTCTGCCGTTGTGATATTAGCATCTATAGCATCGTTTAAGGATAAAAATATGCTAGTTCTGTGGCCTCATATAGGTATTCCTGAAAACGCATCCGCTTTTAAGGCTTTTTTCTTTATGTTTTTTTATTGCGCCTATAACCTTATGCTTTCTTTAGGAGTTTTGACAGCTTTTCCTCAGGATATAAAAAGCAGAAAAGCATTGTCTATGGGGGCTTTCATAGGCGGTTTCGGCTTAATGGTGCTGGCTTTTTTGCTTAATGCTCTGATTTTAACCGATATGCCTCAAGTGTTGGATAAGTCCTTGCCTATGATATACATAACCAGAGGATTCCATCCTTATTTCAGATATGCATTGGCTTTATGCATCTGGGGAGAAATATATTCCACTGCTGTTTCGGATGTGTTCAGCCTGGCAAACAGATTGTCAAACAAAAAAAAATACAGCTATAAAGCTGTATGCACTGCTATAGTATTGTGCTCCATTCCGCTGTCTCTCTTTGATTTCAAATCCCTCGTGGCTTTCTTTTACCCGCTCTTCGGAGCCTTATCCATATTTCTTATAGTTTATATAATTTATTATGGGAAGGCGGCAAAGCTTAAGCCTCAATAGCAAGAAAGTGCAAAAAAGAGGAGACGGGAACCACTGAAATATACGGAATTTTTCACGAATTAACACGAAAGATCCTTCAGTGGTTTCCGCCTTCTCCCATTTGCCTATCTGCCTATTTGCCTTCATGCTAATCCGTGTTCTCAGTCTCCTGCGACCCGTAAGAAATACATGCACCCTGAGCTCTGAATC
>DPSW01000257.1 GCA_003527145.1 Clostridiaceae bacterium
GCCGATGACACTCTATCTAATACAGATATTATACAGGAAACTTCCTGTATAAACATACAGCTAATAAAGGGTTATAGGTTACCTTTATCAACCTAAACTTATTATATAAGGAGGAGATACTAAGCCAGGTAAGGTATGAATCCATATACCTTTCAATTCAGGAACTGCATGATACCTCATCATACCCAATTATAGAGTTATGTCAGATGGCAGGTATTCAAAGGTCTTCCTACTACAAATAGCTTAAGAGAAAAGACAGCGCTAATGTGCAATTTAATAAAGAACTTTTGCCATTGATTAAAGATGCTTATGAAGAACGAAATGGTATTTTGGGTTACCGCCAGATGACAATAAAGCTCAACCGTGAACATAAACTCCATGTAAATCGTAAGAGAATTTACAGATTGATGAAAATCCTAAATCTCAAGTCTGCATGCCGTAGAAAGAGAAAAAATTACATTAAATCTACACCCGAGATCACAGCGGAAAACATCCTTAACAGAGAGTTTGAAGCAGATGGATTCGGAAAGAAGTGGCTTACGGATGTAACTGAGATGAAATATGGGCTTGCAGGCAATGCATATCTTAGTGCGATACTGGATCTTGGAGACAAAAGCATTGTGTCTTTTGTACTTGGTCATTCCAATAACAACGAGCTTGTTTTTAGAACCTTTGATATTGCTCATGAAGAACATCCGGATGCAAAGCCTATCTTCCACAGCGATCGTGGCTTTAAATACACAAGCAAGGTTTTTAAAAAGAAATTAGATGATTCTGGTATGACGCAGAGTATGTCAAGAATTTCAAGATGTATTGATAACGGACCAATGGAAGCCTTTTGGGGAATGATGAAATCGGAAATGTATAATTGTATAATCTCAGGAAGTTTAGTTCCTATGCAGAACTCGAAACTGCTATTGAAGAATACATAGACTATTACAACAATCACAGATATCAGAAACGTTTAAAATTCATGACACCTATGGAATACAGACAATATATGTGCGGTACAGCAACATGAAAAGACGCCAACCATTATCACGATTGGCGTCATAGAATTTTTCATTTTTTCCACTGTCTACTTGACAGGGAGCAGTTCACCTTATACAAACTGGCTCCTTTTTTCACTTAAGTTGAATTGCACAATAGCACATATAAAAATTTGTACGCTCTGATCATTTACATATATTTGCGAGGCTGATACAATTATATAGAAATGCCACGTAGGCATAATTACTATCTTGGGGGTATAACCTTGAAAGTTAATATTAATTTATCAAAAATAATATTAGTAGGCAAAGAGCATATACCTGTGAAATTTCAATTGACTTTTGAACAAGAAAGTATTAGATTAGAGCGACTTATATCAAAACTTAACAAATTATATCCGCCTATAAACTTTAATCTTACCTTAGTCATAATTAATGGCAAAATAATAAACGATAATCAAACACAAATATATCACGGGGACGAAGTGCACTTTTTCTCACCTTCAATGGGCGGTTAATACTATTTCAAACATTTATATATTCTAAGTGCAAAGTTCATTTTAAATTGAACTTTTGGGTCATCTAGATCATAAGGCAATATTTCTTTAATCTTATTTAAACGATATATTAGAGTATTTCTGTGAATATATAAAGCTTGAGAGGTTTTCACTAAAGAACTTCCTGAATCAAGAAAAACCTCTAGAGTATGAAGCAAATTTGGATTTGGATTATTTTCCTGATATTTAATAAGCGAACCCACATATTTGTTACAATAATTGATTAAATCATTTTTTGGCTCATGATTAATTATTATTTCATAAAAATCCAACTCATCATAAAAAATAACTCTTTTGCCTGCATTTATTTTTTCCCCTATTTCTAAAGCAGCAGTAGAATTTTCATAGCTTGATTTTATATCATAAATGTTTTCACAAGGATTGCCAACACNNTGAGAGGTTTTCTCTATTATTTTATCAATAAAGCTGGCTATGTACTTTTTATAATCCTTAGCTTCTTCATCAGAAAGACCTATGAAAAATAATATATTATGACCATCTAAATGATTGATTACTTTTCGATAATCAGTATAAAAATTGCTTCCTAATACTTGCATTAGTCTTTTAAAATAAACATGTTCATACTCTATCAATTCTAGTGATGATTTTTCATCTATTTTAGGGCGGACAGCAACCGATATATAACGTTGATTAATAGGCCATCCAAAATGAATTATTTGACTGCTTAAACTTTTATTTGAATCGTTATCACTAGATAGCAAACTATCAATAAGCTGTTTTTTGATAACAATTTCTTTATTATAATGTGACTTTATTCTGTTTAATTCTAAAGCTGCTACTACAGAAGCATGTTTCATAGCTGTGGCATTTATAATGCTATTTCTGTTTCCTTTAAGCATTGTTATAAACCCTAAATTATCTTCTCCTACATTTATAGGAAGTAAGGCATATACCCAACTTTTGTTTATCTTATACAAGACTGGGCTTTCGCTATCCCTATTCTTAAGTGCCAAATTGCGACGTTCCTTATTTAACAAAATGTTAGCATATAAATTATCTTTGACTTGCAAATCTTTTGTAGTATCTGCATAGGCCAAAATATTAAAATCTATATCTTCAATCAATATTGGGTTTTTTGTCATATCAGAGAGCATTTTAGCTATATCAGTAAAACTTCCACCTTCTAATATGACCTTTGTAAAAGCATTGTTCATATCTAAGGACTTTTGTAAGCTCTCTGCTTTTTTATTAAAAATGAGCTTTGATATACCCAATATCACATCACTATATGATACATCCCTAGATAGTTCTATAAGAGGAAAACCTAGCTTATTGGCTTCTTCTATCATAAGGCCTGGAATCTTACTTATGAAGCGTTGTGGTTTTATCGATAAAGCTGTTGCTCCTAATTCTGATAATTGGGATATCAGCCTTACTTGGGCTTCGATGTCATCTTTTATGGCGTATGCAGTAGTAAGAAGAAATGTATTGGGNNATCCGGAACCTCAGCGACATCAACATATTCCACTTTTTTATTCATATCACAATTGTCAGTAATTATTTTTGAGTTTTTTAGGTATTTCAACTGTAAAACTTCTCTCAAAGTAGGATGCATCTTATATACCCTCCTTAACTTCCTTATATTACTACCTACTATATCATACACCAAATCTTGTTTTAAATCAGATTCTAATTTTTTCATATATAAAGATGTATTCATATTATAGAGGTTTTGTATATTTAGTACTAAAATTGCAGAAAAATTCAGAACCGTCNNGAAACAATAGCACAACAAATTTACTCGAAGGAGGGTATCTATTGGTATTAAAGCAGATCTTAGAAATACTTGATATTCTTGATAACCCAAAAGTCAAAGCGTTGGAGGTAAAAAAGCTATTTAATGAGAGGGGGTGTCAAAGCATATCTGTAGAATCCGTTGAAGGTGAACATGGTGAAGTTGAGTTTATAAAGATAATTCTAGCGGGGCTTAATGGAAAGATAAAAGGCGGTAATAGTCCAACTATCAACANNAACATTGTAGGACAATTGGGAGGAATAGGGGCTTATCCAATAATGACAGGTTTTGTGTCTGATGGAGATGGCGCATTAACGGCACTATCGGCTGCTCTCAAAATTGTTGAAATGCAGAGCAGAGAGTGCTATCTAGAGGGAGATGTAATAGTAACAACACATATATGCAATACTGCACCTATAACGCCCAGGAAACTCGTACCTTTTCTAGATATGCCTTTGCCTGTTGAAGTATTACTCAAATATCTTGTGGATTCTCAAGCAGATGCAGTCTTATCCATAGACACTACCAAAGGAAATAGAATACTCAATCAGAGAGGCTTTGCCATTACTCCTACAGTGAAAGAAGGATATATATTAAAAGTTAGCGATGATCTTTTGGACATTATGTCAATAGTTACAGGATCACTTCCAGCAGTTATTGCAATTTCAACTCAAGATATTACATCATATAATAACAAACTGTACCATATAAACAGCATAATGCAACCTGCTACATTTACGGATTCACCTGTAGTAGGTGTAGCCATAACTGCACAAGTACCTGTTGCTGGTAGCGCTACAGGAGCTACAAATTTTCCCGATATAGAAATGGCGGCAAGATTCTGTATTGAGGTAGCTAAATATTATGGTGCTGGCAAATGTAAATTATTTGATAACCAAGAATTTGAAAAGCTAGTTTCAATATATGGCTCAATGAAGCATCTACAAAAAACTTAGTTTTAATATAGCTTTTAAGAAGCATTTTATGAGGGGTGGTGAATAAGAGTGGATACATATGCATGGGCTGGTTTTATTTTATCTTTTCTTATAGGGATCATAGGACTGCTAGTTGGATTATACTTATACCACAAAATAGAGAATTAGCAAAATAATATTATAAGGAGGAAATACGATGTCAGTATATGGTTGGGGATTAATTGTTTATTTTACAATCTTATTAGGCTTTGGCTACTATATCGGTAAAAGAGTAAAAAATGCTGAAGATTATTTAGTTGCTGGAAGAAGTGCTGGAAAGCTCTTGTTATTAGGTACCTTCGTCGCTACTATTTCTAGTGGAAGCACTTGGATAGGTTCGACAGGTTTTTATTATAAATATGGTTGGTCACAGGTATGGCAAGGACCTGGCACAGTACTTGGACCCGTTTTAATAATGCTTTTCGTAGGTCCTTACCTGCGCAGATTTGCTCAATATACATTGCCTGATTTCTTTGAAGCACGTTATCAGATCCGATTTATAAGATTATTATCTGCAATAACAATCTTATTATTATACTATACAATTTTAGTTTCTCAGACTATGGGTGGTGCAAGAATTCTAGAAATGGCATTAAATTGGGATTACAAAATTGCTCTTATCGCATTTACTTCTATATTCATTATATATTCTTGGCTAGGTGGCTCTCTTGCTGTAGTTTATACTGATACTCTTCAATTCTTTATTATGTTAATCGGAAGTTTGGGAACTTTGTTCTATTGTTTGTCTGCTGTGGGAGGATTTGGGGGGTTAACTTCAAAATTAGCAGCTATTGATCCCAATCTTGTTACAGGATATGGTGGAGGTGTTAATCCGATTTCCATGGCTTTAGCTTGGACTTTTGTTTGGGGTCTTGGTAATAGTGCTCAACCTTACACTATTACTANNGAGTATATCATTTTTTTGGCTGCTTATAGGTATAGCCGGCACTTCAGCAAGGGTTTTATTTCCTGATCTTAGTAATATTGACTTGGCGTTTCCAACTTTAGCTATAAAGCTACTTCCCGTACCTCTTGGAATATTGATGGTATGTGCTCTCATGGCAGCTATTATATCCTCTGCAGATTCACTTCTTGTGACTGCTGGAGCTACTTTTGGAAGGGATATTTACCAATTTTTTATTAATACAAATGCTTCAACTAAGCAAGTATTATCGTTTAGCCGAAGGGCTACTTTAATACTAGGTGTTGTCTCGTTAATAACTGCTCTTAAACCACCAGGGACTGTATTAGTAATAACA
>DPSW01000255.1:0-8260 GCA_003527145.1 Clostridiaceae bacterium
TTATCCTCCTGCATCTTATCACCTCCTGCTTAAAATATTACCCTTGCTATTTTAAGCACTTAAGCATAGCATGGGGGACATAATTGAATATTCTATAAATTTGTATATCATTATAGCACATGTATACAACAATGTATACTATTTTAGATTGTTAATTTTTAAACTTTTAGAATATAAATTTTACGTTGCCTTTCATTTCATATCTCAGCATTGAAGGCTGCAAGGTTACTGTTTGAAAATATTTGGGCGGTTCTGAGGATGTCACATATATGATGAGTGAAGTGGAGAGAAACGAGGGGAAATCAGTTATATGCAGAGCATAGGAGAATTGATTAGGTGAGGAAGGGAGTATATCAGAATCTTTTAAATCATGTTCAGCATGCGTCAATACATAATTATTTAATAAGATATGGTAGAACAAGCTCTATAAATAGAGTAATATTAAATTAGTATAACAAAAAAATTAAGCTTAGGAGGGGGTAATAAAAAACAAAACTGCCCTATATCAGGAGGTAAGCTTATGAGTATTTTAACCCATGTTCATTCCGAAATATCTAAATATATTGAGACTATTGCTGAAATGATTGATTTTGATATTTATATTGTAGATGACCATTTATTGCGCATTATGGGAACAGGTGTGTATAGCAAGATGCTGGGGATTGTTTTGCCTGAGCACACCTCCAATGGCTGGGTCCTAAGGAATAAAGAGCCACTTGTCATGTTTAATCCTTGCGAAAATCAGATTTGTGCAGAGTGCCCGATGAATAAATCTGACAACTGTGCAAAGGAGTACTCTGTACATATGCCGATAATTTCAAATAGCAATTGTTTAGGTGTAGTGACTATATCTTCCGCTTACAACGATGCCTCAAAAAAACGTATGGTGGCAGAAAAAGAAAAATTGCAGAGGTTTATTGTTACAATCAGCAAAGCAATTACAGCTTTTCTAGAAAATAAAGTTAAAATGACCGCTTTAGAAAAGTGTTTTAGCTCTTCGGAAGAAGCCGTTATTATAACAGATAAAGAAGGTAATATTATTCAAACAACCAATGCTGTACAAAGGAGCTTTGAGGGCCTTTCTAATATATATGAACTGATACCAAAGAGAAGAGAATCATATGGAGATGATTTTCAAAATTCTACCATGAAGTTAAATGATAACTTACAGGTATATCGTTTAAAAGTGGCAATAAGTAATAGCGAATACAATCAAATATTTTTTTTAAAAATGGGGTCGAAAAATAAAATAGAAGGCAGCAATTCTTTTATTGATAAAGAAATATTTTTAAGTCAAATTGTAGGTAAAAGTGAGGGCGTAGAAGAGCTTAAAAAAGTAGTTTTGCATGTTGCAAAATATAATTCCAATTGCTTGATTTTAGGTGAAAGCGGTACAGGTAAAGAGATGTTTGCAAAGCTTATCCATAATATAAGCGATAGAAGAGACGAAGCTTTTATGACAGTTAATTGTGCGGCTATACCCGATCATCTATTGGAAAGTGAAATGTTTGGATATGAACCAGGTGCTTTTACAGATGCAAGTAAAAAAGGGAAGAAGGGGTTGTTTGAAATTGCTGATAAGGGAACCCTTTTTTTAGATGAAATTGGAGATATGCCGATCTATTTGCAGCCGAAACTTCTAAGAGCTATTGAAACAGGTAAGATAAAGAGAATAGNNAAAAATGGCGAATTTAGAGATGATTTATATTATAGGCTATGTGTTATTCCAATAAAGGTTCCGGCTCTTAGAGAAAGGACAGAGGATATTATTGAGTTGACAAAGTATTTTATTGATAAATACAATAATAAATTTAACAAACATATTAATAAAATATCTGAAAAGGTTAAAAAGCATTTATTGATTTATGACTGGCCCGGCAATGTCAGAGAATTGGAAAATATAATTGAGTATGCGGTTACAATGGAAAAAACTGATACTTTAACTATTGGCAGTTTACCCTTAAGCATTAATTACGGCAGCGAAATAGGATTTAATAGAATACAAGAAATATCGATCAATGATTTTAAAAAACAAAATATTTTAGAGCATTTGGAGAAATACGGAAATACAGTTGAATCAAAAACAAAGATAGCAGAGGAGCTGGGCATAAGCCTAACTACACTTTATAGATATATAAAAAAATACGGAATCTGATTTATCAAAATGATAAGCTTTTATCACTTTTATAAATCCTGAGCTTTCAACGCAAAGATGTTATATTGATACGAATTTATCAAAATGACTTATCAAAATGATAAAACATGTCTGCAAATTAATTGAATTTACAGACATGTTTTATTTATTTTATATTTTTTTAAAATAGATAGTGATGCAAGCGCCCTGGATAATGTCTTAAGAAGTATTGATAAATCAGTAAAATGAGTAAGCAAAGCAAAAGCATTTGCTAGTAGAAAGGATGATTTTTAAAAACTAAGCCGGATTTTCATCGGCCTGTTAAGATTTTGGCAGCAAAGTTGCATATTTAATACAAGCAACCATGGTAATATGTAAAAAGGAGGGGGTTTATGAGACCACTAATAGGTATAACGGCCAAATTATCATCGGATGATTGCATTGGAATACATACAAATTTAGGTTGCAAGAACCAGTCTTGGCTGTTATTAGCTGATGATTATATTAAGTCTGTTGAGGAAATGGGAGGCACACCTGTGGTCATCCCGGTTTTGGAAGATTACAAAAATATACTTGGATTTGTAGATAATTTGGATGGGGTCATTTTTTCCGGAGGAAATGATTTGAATCCAAAGTATTACAATGAAGAAGCGGAATTTGAATACAAAAATCTGCTGGAAAGCTTGGACAAGCTTGAAATTTATTTGTACAAGAAAATATTAATGGAGACAGATATGCCCATTTTGGGGATTTGCAGAGGACTTCAGTTGATTAACACAGTTCATGGAGGCAAATTATATCAAGAAATGAGAATGGGTGAATATCCAAAGCATACCTATTCTGCCGAGCCGGTATCCAAAAGTTTTATTGCTCATATGGTTTCAATAGAAGAAAATAGCTTATTGCATAAAATTGTAAAGGGAAAAAGCATCAAGACAAATTCATTTCACCATCAAAGCATTAAAGTATTGGGAAAAGGTTTAAAGGTGAATGCAATAAGCGAGGATGGCATTATAGAGGGAATTGAAGGTATTGATGATAGATTTTTGCTGGCTGTTCAGTGGCATCCTGAAATGCTGGCTCCAAAAGAAAGCATAAACGATATTTATAGCAGACGTATTTTTGAGTATTTTATAAAGGAATCCGAAAACTTTAGCAATAAAAAGAAAAAATAAATATTTAGGAGGATGATTTAATGAAGAAAGTATTATCACTGGTTATCATACTTGCCTTGTCGATGAGTATGATTGGCTGTGGAGGGTCACAGCAAGCCTCCGGTGAAGATGTAAAAAAGGAAAAGATACTTGCTTTGATTAAAGAGGCAGACCTTAATTCCATGGATCCACAGTTGGCAACGGATGGACTTTCTTTTGAAGCCATTGCAGCTACCATAGACGGTTTATATTATACAGCTGAGGATGGTAGTGCTCAACCGGCACTTGCAGAAAAGACAGAGGTTTCTGAAGATGGATTGCAATACACTTTTACTATTAGGGATGCAAAGTGGAGCAATGGTGATCCTGTAACGGCTCATAATTTTGTTTATGGGTGGAGAAGACTTGCAGATCCACAGNNCGAGTATGCATATATGCTGGATGTTGCAGGCGTGAAAAATGGATGGCTTTGTTCAACCGGGGAAAAACCTTTGGAAGAATTGGGAGTAAAGGCTCTGGACGATAAAACCTTCGTTGTTGAGCTTGACAGGGTTGTACCGTTTTTTGTGAAGCTAACGACTTTCCCATCTTTTTATCCAAGCAATCAAGCTTTTGTGGAAGCTCAAGGAGATCAATATGCTTTAACTCCTGAGGCAGCCCTTGCTTGTGGGCCATTCAAGTTGTCGGAATGGTATCCCGGAAGCAGCTTCAAGGTTGTAAAAAATAAGGCATACTGGGATGCAGATGCAGTTAAATTAGATGCTATTAATTTCAAAATTGTATTAGATTCTCAAAGTGCTGTTTTGGAATATGATTCCGGTGCTTCAGATTATGTGAGATTATCCGGTGAGCTGGTTGAAAAGTATAAAGATAATCCGAACTTCACTACTACTTTGGGAAGCTATTTATGGTATTTGAGCGTAAATCTCAAAAAAGAAGATTTAAGCAATATCAATTTGAATAAAGCACTTGCATATTCATTTAACAGAGAGCAAATTGCTGATTCCGTGCTAAAGGATAGCTCTGTGGGAGCTAATTACTTTGTGCCTATAAAGCTTGCAACAGGCCCTGACGGAAAGGACTTCAGAGAAACTTCACCAAAGTATTTTACTGAGGGTAAAGATGCGGCAAAAGAATATTGGGATAAAGCAAAAGCTGAAATAGGCAAAGATAAATTAACGATAGAATTGCTTTTTGAAGATTCGGAAGCTTCTAAGAAGGTAGCGGAGTTTTTGAAGGCTGAAATTGAAACCACTCTTGCAGGAATCACGATAGAACTCAAATCTCAACCTAAGAAAACCAGGCTTACGCTAATGAAGGCCGGTGAATATGAAGTATGCTTGACAAGATGGGGCCCTGACTACCAGGATCCTATGACTTATCTGGAACTTTTCGTTTCAGACGGGTCTATGAACTATGGCGGATATAAAGATCCGGAATACGATGCTCTCATTGCAAAATGCAAATCCGGGGAGATTTCTCTTGAGGAACGTTGGGAAGTTATGAAAGAAGCAGAAAAGATATTGCTGCAAGGCGGCGGACCAATCCCGGTATATCAAACAGGTGCTTCAAATTTATGGAATCCTAAGGTAATAGGAGCTATAAACAATTCAGTAGGTGTGCCTTATACTTATAAGTATGCAGATATTATTGAATAAGCTTTGAACAGGTAAAACGATTAACAAATTATAGGATGTATAATTATCATCCTATAATTTGTTTGTTAAGGAGGGACTGTGAAATGGGGAAATATATTATAAAACGGCTTATTATATCTATATTTACTATATTGGCCATATTGCTGCTCTTATTTTTGCTGCTGGAGTTATTGCCGGGCACGCCTTTTAACGATGAGAAGCTGACTGAAGAACAGAAAGCTGTTGTCATGGAGAAGTACGGCCTTGACAAACCGGTATTGGTTCGCTTTGCTAATTACATTCATTTGATGCTTAAAGGTGATTTTGGTGTTTCATATACTATGCAAAAGAACATGCCAATTTCAAAAATGCTTAAGCCAAGAATCCAAGTATCCATATCCATAGGGCTTCAAGCAGTTTTGCTGGGTACTATTATTGGATTGGTATTAGGTATTATTGCATCACTTAAACATAATACATGGTTGGATAGTGTGGCAAGTATTATTTCGGTATGCGGAGTTAGTATCCCATCTTATGTTTTTGCATTGGCTTTGGCTTACCTGCTTGGCTACAAGCTGAAACTATTTCCTATTCTATTCAACCCCTCCAATGCAGCAAAGTCTAGTGTAATGCCTACCATAGCACTATCAATGTTTACTGTTGCTACTGTTTCCAGATTTTTAAGAAGTGAAATGCTGGAGGTTTTTGGGAGTGATTATATTTTGCTTGCAAAATCTAAGGGTATTAGTGACAGCAGGCTAATTGTGCGTCATGGCCTAAGAAATGCCATGATTCCTGTTATTACGGTTTTAGGCCCTTTAGTTGTAAGTTTGATGACAGGGAGTCTGGTAGTCGAAAAAATCTTTGCAATTCCAGGGCTGGGCAGTTTGTTTGTAACGGCGATACAGGTCAATGATTACAATGTGGTGATTGCAGCTGCTTTTATATATAGTGTTATGTTCATTGCAGTTATGCTGGTAGTGGATATACTCTATGGTATTATCGATCCCAGAATTAGATTAGCAAAGGAGGAGAAATAATAATGTCGCTTATTTTTAAAGAAGATGATTTTGCTTTTGCTAATAAACGTAAAGGTACTAATGATACCTATGATATTTCAAAGGAATCTTTTGCAAAAGATGTATTTACAAGATTTATGAAAAATAAAGGTGCGGTTATCAGCCTTGTCTGCATTGCTATCATTATATTCATGGCGATATTTGCACCTTATGTTAATGAACATACTTATAAATCTATGATTATCGAGCATGCTTCCTTGCCGCCCAAAATACCTATTTTAGAAAAGCTTGGAATTTGCGATGGCATCATAGAAGGCGTAGATGTGTATGAAAAAGCAGGTGCAGATGGAAGCTATTATTTGTTTGGCACCGATACTCTCGGGAGAGATTTATGGACAAGAACTTGGGTAGGCACGCGGGTATCTCTTTATATTGCCGGGCTTGCAATGCTTATTGATATGATAATTGGAATGAGCTTTGGACTTATTTCCGGTTTTTTTGGAGGCAAAGTTGATTTGGTCATGCAGCGGTTTATTGAAATTTTAAGTGGTATACCAAACATGATTATTGTGACTTTATTGGTTTTAGTTCTCAAGCCAGGTATTTTGTCAATTACTGTGGCGCTATTAATTAAGGGTTGGATTGGTATGAGCCGGGTGGTAAGGGCACAAGTGCTCAAATTAAAGGAGCAAGAATTTATTTTAGCATCTGAAACCTTAGGAACCAGTAGTGCCAATATAATCTTAAATGAAATTTTACCTAATATATTAGGACAAGTTATTATCATGTCTATGTTTTCCATACCGGATGCCATATTTACAGAGTCTTTTTTAGCATTTATAGGCCTTGGGCTGCAAGCACCCATGGCTTCTCTTGGAGTGCTTATTAACGACGGCTTTAAATCTTTTTTGGTGTTTCCATATATGGTTGCGATTCCGACCACTGTTTTAGCAATTTTAATGTTAAGCTTTAACATAATGGCCGATGGTTTAAGGGATGCATTTGATCCAAAAATGAAAGAAATGTAGGTGATGGAAAATGATTGAAGAAAAAAGAAGGAGTATATTATCCATAAGAGACTTAGAAATATCATTTACAACTTCTTCGGGTATATTAAAAGCAATAAGGGGCATAAAGCTGGATCTGTTTAAGGGTGAAACCGTTGCAATAGTAGGAGAAAGCGGAAGCGGCAAAAGTGTTACCGTTAAAGCCGTAATGGGGATACTCAGCAATAATGGAACCATCAACAATGGTAGTATTATTTATACATATAAAGATGCCCATGGTAATGAAAAGGAATATGATATTGTAAAAATGACGCCTAAAGAAATAAGAAAAGAAATAAGCGGTAAAAGAGTTGCCATGGTTTTTCAAGATCCTATGACATCCTTGAATCCTACAATGACAATTGGAAATCAGATTATGGAGGGTATGCAGCATCATTACAAGACTTCGAAGGCTGAGGCTAAGGCAAAAGCAGAAGAATTTCTTCGTTTGGTTGGCATTGATAATCCGGCAAAGCGTATGAAGCAGTATCCAAATCAACTGTCAGGGGGAATGCGTCAGCGTGTTGTTATAGCTATTGCTCTTTCTTGCGAACCTGATATTCTTATATGCGATGAGCCTACAACTGCACTTGATGTAACAGTACAAGCCAAAATATTGGAATTAATTAAAGATATTCAGAGGCAAAAAGGTGTCTCGGTAATATATATTACTCATGATTTAGGCGTTGTAGCCAAGGTTGCTGATTATGTAGCAGTTATGTATGCAGGAAGGATTGTTGAAAAAGGAGCAGTAGAAGAAATTTTTTATGATCCGCGGCATCCTTACACCTGGGGACTCTTATCTTCTATTCCTGATATCAGTACCCTGGATGGCAAGCTTTATTCTATACCCGGCAGTCCGATTAATTTGATAAATGGTTTTGAGGGGGATGCTTTTGCACTTAGAAATGAATATGCTCTAAATATTGATTTTAGGTTAAATCCGCCTATGTTTAATGTGGGTGGTAAACACAGGGTTGCCACATGGCTGGCCCATGAAAATGCACCAAAAATTGAAATGCCAAAAGATTTGCGTAGAAGAATAGATAAAATGTTGCAGGGGGTTGGAAAAGATGAACGAAAAGCCTATATTGGATGTTAGAAACTTAAAGCAGCATTTTAAAATAAATAAAAAATTTACCGTAAAGGCGGTAGATGAGGTCAGCTTCAAAATATATCCCGGAGAAACCTATGGATTAGTCGGCGAAAGCGGAAGCGGAAAATCAACAATAGGAAGATCTATTATTAGGCTTTATAAGCCAACATCCGG
>DPSW01000255.1:8282-8422 GCA_003527145.1 Clostridiaceae bacterium
TGCAGATGATTTTTCAGGATCCTATGGCTTCTTTAAATCCAAGAAAAAAGGTAATGGATATTATTGCACAAGGATTAGATAATTATAAGCTTTATACTAATGAAAGAGATAGAGAAGAAAAGGTGTATAAAATTTTAGAA
>DPSW01000396.1 GCA_003527145.1 Clostridiaceae bacterium
AGCTTCAGCTTCTCATCGCTTCCGATATAGCCTCCAGAGGCCTGGATATCAAGGATGTAACCCATATATTCAATCTGGATCTGCCGGAAAACCTGAAGGAGTATCTTCACAGAGCCGGCAGAACAGGCAGGACGGGCAATACAGGCGCAGCAATCTCTATAGTAAATGAAAAAGAAGCCGCCATACTAAAGAGGATTGAAAAGGCCTATGATATAAAGATCAAGGCCAAACGGCTGTATGGAGGCAGGCTGCTGGATCGATGAAAATGCAGAGCTTTAGGAATTTACGGTAATAGTAACTTATCTATTCGTCATACCTTCTTATGCTAAATGGCAGGGCTAGCCTTCCAAGGGTCTTGCCCGCCATTACCTTGGAAACATTTTTCAACATCCTTATATATTTTTTGTTATAGCTCCATCCTCATATATTGCTCTTTCAAAGCCTCAGCAGTTATATTCTTTATGGACATAAATGCGTTAAGATTATCTTCAAGGCTTAGCCCGTCTACTGTCAGGCTTCTCTTTTTGGTGCAGCCGTCTACAGCGCCTGCATCAACCGCGCTTTTCAGCATTGCTATTTCAGTATTTATATCATGAAGCAGCATCTTATGGCTCAGCAGTGAAAGAGCTGCAGCCAGTGCATGTCCGCCCCAATTTGATACCCCGGCGGCAATAAGGAAATCGGAAGCAAAAGCGGCACATATCAGCTCCCCTTTGTCTACTGAGTTCACTATATATGGGCGGATTTTACCCATGCCTATCTCATTCCCGCCGTCTCCGATCCCTATTGTGATAACCCCTGCCTTTTTTGCCTCCTCAAACAAATCATCCATGATCGGCACCATGCCGCTCAAGTCCTNNCTTTCGACAGCTATTATATGGGAAGGCTTATATTCTTTCAGCAGCCTTTGCGAAAGCTGCCTGCCGATATGGCTGCCGATTATCTCCATGGCAGCGTTGACGCCCCTTGCCAAGGAGCACTGCGTCAATATATCTCCGGAGTACTTGTCCGAAATAAGCACAACCCTTTTCCCCAGTTCTTCCAATGCCGCAGCCATGGAAACAGCGCCGATAGGGCCATCAGTCTCACCTATGCCGGCATCCTTGACCATAAACCCCGTAACTATAAAAATAGTATCTCCCTCCATAAGGCTCCTGGCTGCTTTTTTAAGCTCTCCTTCCAGAAAAGCATTCTCCATTCCTCTATAGCCCAGATTGGCTTTCAGTATATTCTCCAATTCTTTAAAATAGCCTTGATGCATACTCTCCGCTCCCTTTCAAAAAATCAAAAAACCCAGCATAACGATTGTTATCTGAGTCTTATTTACAGCCGTATACCGGTATGATCCATATACATGCAAACAAAACATATATGCACTTTTCATACTTTATTTTTAGTATAGACCATCTTTAAGTCAAATTCAATTGCTCTTTAGCATCATATACTTGTTCCTGGCATCTTTTATAGCTGCTATCACAGCCTTTTGAGCGATTCCCTGGAATCTGTCCTTTATTTCCCCGGCAATGAGCTCAATATCATCTGACAGTTTATAGTCCAAAAGAATGGATTTGATAAAATCTGAAGTCATATCTCTGACCATATTGCATGTAACATCAATAATTTTTCCGCTTTCCTTCTCCAATATTATTCCTACGAAAAACATATCGAACACGGCAGAAATAGGATCATTGCTGCTTACCTTAGCCGTACCCGTAATATAGATTGTATTTTCAGGATATATCAAATCCGTCACCCCCATGATAGATATTGATTCAATCTCCGCATTTCTAACTACATAATATTATCGGCAGATATTTTATGCAAGTTTAATTTCATCAAAGGAGCCCTCTTATATGTCATATATGTCGGAAAATTCTATGCTCACCCTCTCCATATTTGACTGCCTCGCTGCGGCTGTTTCCTTGCATTCGCCCTCATCCTCCGCCAGATATGCAGGCAGCTCGATTATAAATTCACTGCCCTTGCCAACCTCACTGTTTAAAGAGATCTTTCCTCCGTGCAATTCTACTATTGACTTTACAATGCATAAGCCTATGCCGCTGCCTTCACTTTTTCTTGTAAAGGATGAGTCCACCTGCCTGAATCTGTGAAATACAGCTTCCAACATATTCTCAGGTATTCCTATTCCCGTATCCTTCACAGATATTTCTATTTTTTCTCCCTTATCCCTTACATTTACCCAGATCCCTCCTCCGGGTGCCGTAAATTTTATGGCATTCGAAAGCAGATTTAACATAACCCGCTCTAATCTGTATGCGTCGCAGGCGATTATTTTTTCTTCCATATCCGTGTCAAAGGTCAGCGAGATGCTTTTGCTTTCTATGTGCCTGGCTGCAGATAATGTTATATCTTCGATTATTGCAACGATATCGCTATTTTTTAAGTTCAGCTGCAAATACCCTGAATCGATCTTCGTAATATCAACAAGGTTATTCACCAGCTTAATAAGCCTGTTGCAGTTTTGCTGCATGACTTTCATATATTTTTGAGACTGATCATAGCGGCAGTATATTGAGCTGCTCTTGTTCATATTGCTTATCAATTGTATGGAACCAAATATGGCATTTACCGGAGTCTTTAATTCGTGGGATACGGTACAAAAGAAATGATTCTTCAGCTCTTCCATTTCCTTGCTTTTCTCCAGCAAAGCCTGCTTGATCTCCATCTCCTTTTGCAGCTCTTCGACCTCTTCTCTTTTTTTAGATTCCACCTTCAATCGCTCTATCGCCTTTTCCAGTTTTCTGTTTTTTTCATTTAAAAGTCTGTTCAGCTCCCTTTGTACCAAGTAGGACTGTTTTAAGCCAAACTCCGACAGAGCTTTGTAAATAAAGTAAAAAGATATCAATTTGAAAATATGTCCAATAAAAACCAAGGGATCATTTATCCTAATATAATAAATAAAAAATATTTCAGAAAAAAAGGCAGCCGTTAAAGACAGCAATAAAAAAATGTTCATTCGCTTTGAAATGCTGTAGTTGTTTTTTTGTAAGCAATATATGGCCGAGAGCAAAATTATTATAATGATGCATTCGCTTACTATTTTAAAGGGAGTCAAGCCCGAATTTTCCAAATAACATTTGGGGAAAATATCCCACCAAAATACGGAAAGCAATAGGGCTGCAGTTATGCTGGAGTATATAGATATGATTCGTTTTATATTAAGTCTCATATCAGGAAATTTAAAAGCAATCAATAAGGATATGCTTTCCATATATCTTGCTATGATCCCCAGCTGCGTTGAAAGGTTGGCGCTATTTTGTGGAAAAAAGTCCATACCCTTAAAGGCCAAAGCATGTATAAAATTAAAGCATGCAACGAAGCCATAGGCTATACCCAAAAATAATATTCTGTTGCTTTTATTTGCCTCATAGGTGCTGACAGATATAATAGTAATATTAAAAGCAATAACAATGCTGAATAACTCTGTTACCGCGTGAAACATCAAAAAATTTATATGTCCGAGATACATGATTCCTGCTAAAACCGCCATGTAATCAAATGCCTTCGCATACTTTCCCATATTAGGCATGCCAATGCTAATGCCTGCGTTTTTTAGGCTCTCCAATTGCTTTCCCTACCTTCTGGTTATTCATATTATTACAAGTACAAACATATTATACTAAGTGTAAACAAAATATTTTGTCAAATTGTGTAGCTCATTTATCTTTTTATTAAAATATTTTTAATTTCACCTGTACCTATCAAAATATTGAAAGCAGAAACCAGGATTATACATATTATAACAGTAAGTTAACTCGTTGCGGCAGCTGTTGAACGAGACTTCATTCAGGGGGGGATTCAATCCCCACTGAATGTTAGTGGAGTCCATAGAAGGTGAATTGCCCCGCAGGAGCAAGAGAGGCTGCCCTGGGGCACTGGACTTAGCCCTATACAAACTTACAAAGTCTTAGCCTTGAAGCTTTATACTTGTTATCAGCTACCACAACAGATTAAGTTAACTATGGAGAGGAAGAGCAATATGTATAATTATCCCATGTATTTCGCAAGGCCTGTGAAAGCAAACAAAAAAATCGGCTATATATTGGATTTTAAAAAGGGAGATGTCAACGGAGATAAAATTGTAGATTATGTGTATCTCATAGGAGACAAACCTTATGGAGATGAAAGCCCTATAAGAAGCAACATAAGACTGAGAGTTATTGACGGTAAGACCCATAAAGAGACCATAATCCGTTTAAAGCAGAATACAGGATATAACCCAACATTGTTTTTAGGCGACTTCACGGGAGATAAAACGGATGATATCCTTATAAGCATGGATTCCGGCGGAAGCGGCGGATATGCTTATTATTATATTTACTCCTTCAAAGATGATCAGCCTAATAAGATATTCGATTTTGAAGCATTTGATGAAGAATATAATTATGAAGTGAATTATCTGGACGGCTACAAGGTTGAAGTGGTCGCTGAAGAGCCGGGCACAAGGTATATACTGGATATCACCTATAAGGGTGAGGAATACTTATCTGAGATTTATGATGATGAATGCATGTTGAAAGAGCCTATAAGCGGCTGGGTCAATCCTCTTGGAGGCCTGTATCCTATAGATTTCCAGAGAGACGGAACTTATGAGCTATATGCGGAGCAGCGGATTGCCGGCAGGTATAATGCAGATGGGCTAGGCTATGTACAGACTTCACTGAAGTGGGATGGGGAGCGCTTTGTACCCTTTTATCAAACTGTGGGCATATATGGGGAAGAATAAGTCCTTCCCCATGACGGCTATATCAGATAGTATTCCCAGCATGCCACTGCCTCCACCTGTTTAAAGCCTTCTTGTATATATAATGCCTTTGCCCTATCGTTATCTCCATTTACACAGAGCACTGTCCTGTCGTAGTTTTTATCCTTTGCAAATCTCAGCGCAGCTCTGAGAAGGCTCCTTCCCAGGCCTTTTCCCTGATACTCCGGTATTATTGCAACGGGACCTATGTTCATTATGGGTGAGCCTTCATAGTCATCATCCGCACACCTGACCACTCCTACAGGCTTTTCCTCATGATATAGTATCATCAAACCCCCTTCGATATAGTCACTGCCGGAGATCATAGCGGAAACCCCCTCCGGCGTTATAGGCGTTTCACTTCCTTTAAGCTTTGCAAATGCTGCATTCCTTACCTGGCACCAAATATCCTCATCATGCCCCGGCATAAAGGCCCTTAACTCATAATCCTCCGGCAGGCAGACCTCAGGCAGCTCCGGATCTTCCCTGACAAGAAGGAAGGAATATCTCTCCACTCGGAATTTCAACTCTTCCATGAATTTCATTAACTTTTCGTTCACCAAAGGGACAAAAATAAAGACCTTATCCAATCCTTCCGCATGCTTTAATATGGCTTGCATGAGCATATTATAGCAATGGATATCATCGACCTCCGAATGAAATATTCTAAAGCGCGCCCTCCTGCCCCTCCTGTTATAATCATCGATTATAAGGGAGGCTGCTGCTTTTATATGGCCTTTCTCATCAACAGCTATATAAGCAGGGTTTTCATCATCGGGTTTGAAGTCCTTCAGATCCTCGTCATACAAAAAAGAATCATCTATCTCCATTTTATGCTTTTTACAGTAATCTACAAATGCTCCGATCCTCTCATCCTTTAAAGCTTCTATTTTCATACGATCTGCTCCCTTTTTATCAAAACCTGGTAAAGGATCCATCATGGCAGCGGATTCTCTACCAGGCTATCTTTATTAGAATTTTATGCTAAAGGATGTATTGTAATCTACTCCATCCTTAAATTTTTTATTCAGTTCTTCCAAGTTTGGATGCTTTATAACACCATTGTCCATTGATTTTTCAAACAGAACTTTAGCTGAGTCATTGCTGAGTATCGTATTTAATTCTTCTTCTGTCAACGGTAGTAACTTTTTAACATTATCTACATAATCTTTCGGAACAACAAAAGGCCAGTCGCTGCCAACCACCATATTGCTCAATCCCCATTTTCTCATCATTTCAGCTATTTCGTCGGCTTGTTCTTCAGTGATTGGCTCAAGCACTCCTTCCATTCTTTCCTTTTCAGTCACCACTACACCGGAAAAATCAAAGTATATGTTGCTTTTATTCAAGCTTGGATTCTTTTCATATTTTTCAATAAATGTAGAAAATACCTGGACCGCTGCATCATCAAATCCTCCCCAGCCCCCGAGGTGAGCTATTTGAAGCTTGAGGTTCGGTATTTTTTCTATTACCTCATCGATCAATATCTCTGCGTCTTTTTTCCCGAATTCAGGGCTTCTGCTTCTAAAATGGAGTAAAATAGGAATGTTTTTGTCTGCCGCACTTTTAAATAGCTTTTGGATCTTCATCAAATGTTCAGGATTTGTTAAATCTACATCAGAATTTGTAAAATGCAATTTCAAACCGGGCAGCTTCAATTCATTATAGCATCTTTCCATTTCTTCTTCTGCGTATTCCTTCAATGGGTTAAAGCTAAAAAATCCGNNATCTATCCGGATATTTTGCGGTCTGAATTGCCACATAATTATTTTCTTTTTTTACATCGTCATATTCATCTTTCCCTGCGATCCCATCCATGCCCAATATGTAACTGTTTGAAACTACAAAAGCCGCATCGATATTTGCGCTGTCCAGCAAGGAAATAATCTTCTCACCTGAATATTCTTCAATAAGATTGCCGTTAGAAGTGTCTCCTCCCATTAGAACTTTAAAAATCTTAGAGAACTCACCGCTCATCATGTGCATGTGATAGTCAGCTTTTATACCTGCAACCGCATCCTCAGCTTTTGTGGCCTGCGCCTTTGCTTTCTTTATTATTTCATCAGCTTCTACTGCGGTGATATGCTTTTGGGGGCCGAAGGTCCCGTCTTCAAAAGCTGTCATTATTAATCTGTCTTTCACTATGCCTACATAATTCCTGGCCCATTCATCGATTTCATCAGCATCCGCAAAGCCGGAAGCAGAATTGGAAAGCTCATTATTTAAGCCGCAAGCCACTGCAGCTATTTTTGCAGCTTCTTGCCTTGTTATAAACTTTTCAGGTCTTATGGTGCCGTCCGTATATCCTTGGACATACCCGGCCGCAACGGCTTTTCTGATTTCTTCATAGGATTCGTCATCCTTAGTCAAATCCTTATACTCTTTATCTGATGCTTCAGTAAAGCCAAATGAAGCATTGACTGCCTTGAAGAATTCCAGCCTGGTAATGCCCTTGTTGGCTTCAGAGGCATCTTCGGCAAATAGAATGCTTATTGAGGAAGTCATCAATAGAGATATGATCAGGAAAAAAATAAGTGTTTTTGATTTTTTCATCGAATGCATCTTACACTCCTCCTTAGTATTTAAATAAATTTTTATAATATTGAAACTTATCTAGTAATATAAGCCTTAATGCCCCTCTTGTCAACCTAAGCCATTTTCATCCGCCTTTCCTTTCAGCTTTAAGAGAAAGGAAACTGCTTGAGCTTGACAAGCATATATAAAGAGATCCCGCTTTCTGCCAAGCCTATCATGAAAAATATCACATGCAGAATATTGATGGACTGAAGCATATAGCATTGAATCATTATCCATGCCATCAATATACATCCTGCCGCACCGCTGATATAGGGATGGAATTTCATCCTTCTTTTAACAAATACAAATGCGGCCAGATGCCCTAATCCGATGGCAATAAATAAAAACAATCCCGGGATCAAAAAGCTGGTAAAAGGCCCTCGCTTCAACAGCTCAGTGGACATCCCGAAGGAAACTCCATAAGGGTCCGTAATCCCCAGCATGCCGCCAAACAGTGCCCCTACACCAACAAAACAAAGAATGATTGATTGAATCCTATACAAGCCTTTCAAATGCCCTCACCTCACAACTCCGCATATTTGTCCCATGACCAAACGCTGACACTCCTATTTCCCATTATACCAAAATTCTCATCTTCCGCATTATAGTTTGCTTATTATCAGATTGCCCGGCTCATATTTTATATGATAAGTTTTTCCTTTTATTATGCTCATGAATAACACCTCCCCAATGAATAGGTAAAAAAATAAAGCCCCGGGACAAATCTCTGAGCAGAGACTCGTCCTCCGGGCTTTTCTCCCAAAAGTGTAGATGCTATATGATATTAGATCGTTGCTCTTTCTTCATCCTTGATTTCTTTAAAATATTTTCTATAAGACAACATTTCATATACAAGCATTACCACCCATCCGGCAGCAATGGCATAGCATACGCTTGCGATCCCGAAATGGGGCGCAAGGATATAAGACAATGCAACCCTTATGATGATCTGTATGAAGGTAGCAAAAAATGTTATGCGCAGCTTGCCGATCCCTCTGAATAATCCTTGAAAAACATTGTTTATATTTGAAAGCATGTAAAAAAATGATATAGCCTTTAAGTATCCTATGCCTATGGATATGACCTCTTTTTCATCAGCGGAGACAAACAACTTCATTATGCCTTCGGCTTTGAAGTATATGGCCAGGCCTATAATAATGCTATATACAGCCATTATGGCAGCACTTTTCTTGAAGCCTTCCATGATCCTGTCCGTCCAGCCTGCGCCTTTGTTTTGAGCGGAATAGGTTGCAACGGATGCAGATAAGCTTTCGCCGCCCGCCATTACAAAGGAATCGATCCTTGTAACAGAGTTGTAGGCAGCTATGGCATTTGTCCCAAAGGGATTAACAACTCCCTGGACCATAAGCTTTCCAATATATATGCAAGTCTGCTGCAGCGCTGTCACCCAGCTATATTGGAGGCTCAGCTTCAACAAGTCTTTTTCCACCACAAGCTCATCCTTTTTAAGGCTGAGCAACGGAATTCTGGTATAAACATATGCCACGCATAATAAGGACGATATGCCTTGTGCAATCACCGTTGCAATTGCCGAACCGGCTACACCCAGCTTAAAGCCTGCAACGAAAACAATGCATAACACTGCATTGAGCACGCAGGAAATGATCAGAAATATCAGCGGTGTGTTTGAATCCCCTATGGCTCTGAGTGAAGATGAATAAAAGTTATATAAGAAGGAAAAGATCAGCCCGCCGAATATTATTTTTAAAAATATATCGGCATCGTCTAAAATCTCCCCGGGCGTACCTGTTATTATGAGCATCCATCTGGATAGAAGGATGCAAACAATAGATAATGCTATAGTAAAAATTATCCCGGCAATCAATGAGGTAGAAACCTCTTTTTTTAATTCATCATATTTCCCGGCTCCGAAAAGCTGAGCCATAAGCACCGAAGTGCCGATGCATATACCGAATATAAAGAAGATAGCAACAGACATGATTGGATTGGCAACCCCTACCGCTGCCAATGCGTTCTTTCCGATATATCTCCCCACTATTATAGCGTCCGTCGTATTATAAAGCTGTTGAAACAAATTCCCCAGCAAAAGGGGAATTGCAAACTTGATCAATATCCTCGTCGTGTTTCCCCGAGTCATATCACCCTTCATGAAATCATACCTGCTGCATTATGCCCTTTCATATTTGTTATTCGTTATTTACCATATGCCCTTTACTTTACATATTTCTATATCTTTCATCATATTCCTTCTTTAATTGCTGTTATTATTGATGAAAAAGACACCCTGCATAAAGCTATATGATATGCAAGGTGCCTTTCTTAAAATGTTTGCCTAATATATTTTTGTAAATAATATCACCATAAAATACATGGCGGCTCCAATTAGCATAACGAATCAAGTGCTTTGATCGTTAATTTTAAAACTCTTAAATACTGGTGTTAGCTTTCTGGTTCCGTAATTCGTTATAGCCCATAATCACTATCCAAACATAGGCCAGGGTTTTGGGTATCATCAAAATTCCGATCCATCTGATTGTCGTTGCCCATAGCACAACCGGAATATATAAAGCAAAAGACAGTACTATTGCCAGCCACATATATTTAAAATTTTTATCGTTATGCCTATTAACTTCTGAATAGAAAATACAAATGATAATAATTCCCATAATTGCGAATGGGATATTCCTATATATACCCCAAGAAATGGGAGCATTGTAGTTCAGCCATTGATTTTGAGGCAATAGACACAAAGCTATACGTATGATGCTTAAAGCATAAATCGAAAAGGATAAACCATTGCGGCCTTTAATATGGTACCTCTGCCTCCAGATATGATATAGGATAACATAAAATACTGTCATTGTAATAGATGTAATAAGCTTCCCTATTCCAAGTGCTGCGGCATTAGCTTCTAATCCTGTTGTAAGCAGGGCATAGGATCTGGGTATTAAATGGAATGCATCACCTGATCCCAGTAATACCGCCATAAAGCCAAACAGCTTATATTGCTTATTGTCCTTCCCCGTCACAATCATTGCTATTCCTACAGAAATAACACCAATAAGATAAACTGCATCAAATAAGGTTTCCATAATTGCTTGCATATTAAAATCACCCCTAAATAAAATGTGAACATTGTTCATTTCTGTTCATATTAAAAATCATACCATAAGTATGACTTTTAATATGACAACATCTTCTCTAAAATCATTATAAAAAAACTTATATCTTTTTCGCCTTTTCTCAGCATTGTAAGCATATTATCAAATATGAATTCTGATGTTTTTTCTTTTGAAAAACTATCAGTCCAGGGATAATGTCTTAATCTATCATCCATATCCATCAATGTAGTTATTCTATTACGAATTTTATCCATATATTCATGCTCTTTTTTCTTGCCGATAATCTTTTCCTGAGTTTTCAGCAAAGAAAGATGTTCCAGCCAATTGTCTTTGAAGCTTTCAAGATAAAGGTATAAGCTGCTATAAATCTTCTCCAAATTGTTATAAAAATTACTATTTGAAAAGCTCTGCCAGTCAATCCCGGCAAAAGCTCCGTCCCAAAAGTCCTCAATAACTGCTATTAATAAATGTGCCTTTGACGGAAAGTAGTTATATACTGTGCCAATAGCTATACCACTGTCTTGTGCTACAGAGCGTATATTTATTTTTGTTATGCCTTGCGTTATGGCAATATTCTTGGCTGCAGATAAGATAGTCTTCTTTTGGGTTTCATTGTTATAAGGCATTTCAATTTACCACCTCTGAACATTGTTCATTCTTATTATATAATATACTTTTTAAACTATCAATATATTTTTTTTACCTAATTAATCCATATTTGCAATAAATAAATGCTATAATCAAATTATACTATACCTTAAGGAGGATATTGCCATGCCTAAATCTTATAATGAAATTTGCCAATCTGCTAAATATAAGCTTACCGGTCACGGTGACAGGCGAATCGATGCGCTGATGGAGTGCTTTGAACATATGGATCCATCTATGGAGGCTGACATTTATGGGACAGGCGGTATAATCAACGATTTTGAAAAAGATATTGCATGTTTTCTCGGGAAAGAGAATGCGGTGTTTTTTCCCAGCGGAACCATGGCACAGCAAATAGCTTTGCGGATATGGTGTGATGCAAAGGGTTTGAAAAATGTGGCTTATCATCCCCTTTGCCATCTAGAAATTCATGAAAAAGACGGTATGAAAATACTTCACCATTTAGAGCCAACTTTACTCGGCACCAAAGATAGGCTTTTCAACATGGAGGACCTGAAGTCCGTAAATAAACCAATTGCATGCTTGCTGGTCGAACTTCCCCAGCGTGAAATAGGCGGCCAGCTGCCTCCTTGGGAGGAATTGATCAGCATTTCGGAGTTCTGTAAGAACGGAGGAATAAAGCTTCATCTGGATGGTGCCCGCCTTTTTGAGATACTTCCTTATTACAATAAATCTGCTGCTGATATCTGCAGCCTGTTTGACAGTGTCTATATCTCTTTTTATAAAGGCTTGGGGGGTATTGCCGGAGCTATGCTTGCCGGAAGGACTGAATTCATTGAGAGCGCTAAGGTCTGGAAAAGAAGGCACGGCGGTGACCTTATAAGCCTGTATCCCTATATAGTCAGTGCTAAGCATTCCATGAACAAACGTATAGGAAATATGGGAAAATACTGGCAGCATGCTTTGACCGCAGCCGAACGATTAAACAAAATAGAAGGTGTAAGTACCGTACCCGAGGTGCCGGTTTGCAATATGTTTCATGCCTATTTTGACACTACCAAAGAAAATCTGGAAAGCATATTTGCAGATATTATTGAAAAATACAACCTTGCTATAGTAAGAAATATCAGAGAAATAGACAACTCAATTTGTAAATCTGAATTGTCCTTTGGCGACAGCTTCGAACTCATTCCACAAGAAATTTTGGATAAGGCCTTTGAGCAGCTAGAGTCAGAATTTATTAAACTCGTAGAAAAATAAGAATCAGCATCATCAATGGGAGCCAACCGCCCCAACAGATCAACTAAGAAAGGAGTGTATTATGATCATGAAAATTGGCATTATAGTTCATTCTCACACAGGCAACACCTATTCTGTTGCCGAAAGACTCAAGGAAAGATTAATGGTAACAGGACATTCACTGGCACTGGAAAGAGTAAGTGCTTTTAATGATGAGCAAGCAAAGGCCGGAAGCATCCGACTTAAAGAAGTTCCCGAGATCAGCGGATACGATGCACTGGTTTTCGCTGCTCCAGTGCAGGGTTTCTCACTTTCATCGGTTATGAAGGCCTATCTGACCCAAGTCCCAACATTGAAAAATAAAAAAGTTGCCTGCTTTGTCACCGAATTCTTCCCCTATCCTTGGATGGGAGGGAATAGAGCAATCCTTCAAATGAAAAGTCTTTGTGAATCCAAGGGAGCCGAAATTTGCGGCACAGGTGTCATAAACTGGTCAAGTTCACAAAGGAATAGCATGATCGCACAACTTATTGAAAGATTGAGCAGCTCATTTTAATTTTATCTTGTCATTCATTAGATATCTCTTCAGTTTAAACTATTCTGTAAATATGAATATAAGAAGGGAGATATGAGGTATTTCCGGTTGCAGCCGAAGTTAATGTAGCTGTAAAAAACCATATCATATCGAACATTGAGCTGGTGAAGCGAATAGAGGCCGGAGCGGCCCCTATTCGCGCAATATCTTACAGCTTCTGAGCAATACCTTTCTGCCTCTCCAGCCGAAGGCCCTGTTTCCATATCTTCTTATGAATTCCTTGTTGGAAATCCGGCTAAGCTCTTCACAATCAACGCTGTATATGAGATTCTTCTTGAATTCTTCCATTATTGTTTTTTCGACCTTTTGATTATGGGGGCATACATCCTGGCAAACATCACAGCCCCATACCAATCGATGCTTCTTTAATATCCCTATATCCTCATCGTTAAGCTCTTCCTTCTTTTGGGTTATATAGGACTTGCATCTCAATGGATCTATTGTGAAATCTCCCAATATGCACTGCCCGGGACAGCTTCTTACACAGTTAAAGCATTTGAGGCAGGTCCTTCCCTGGGGCCTATCCGCTTCAAAGGGATAATTGTTGAGTATATAGCCGATGAACACATAAGAGCCGTATTTGTCTGTTATTATGTGGTTATTGATCCCCCAAAAGCCAAGGCCGGCTTTATAAGCCAGATATCTGTCGCTTAAGGGGCCTGCATCCACAAAAGCCTTATAATGAAACCCCTCTATTCTCCGGTCCAAAAATCTTCCAATGGCTTCAAGCTTTTCCTTGACTATTATATGGTAATCTATACTATAAGCATATTTGGACAGGTTAGCTCCCTCTGCGTTCCCCGTATAATAAGGGAATAGGCATACTATGATCGATTCCACATCCTCCAGGGTCAGGCTCGGATATATCCTTCTTTCAAAATCCTTTTCCTCAAGGCCTGATATATGCCCTCTTTCAATCTGTCTTCTCCATACTTTTTCGCAGTCATAGTATGGCCCCGGGGGAGCTATTCCTACATATTCTATATTTATTGAATTGCAAAACCTTATCAGTTCTTCCTTCATTTGCATCCTTCCAGTCACCTTTTACTCAATTCTTGAATTTAATACTATCTATATAATATCAAAAACCGTCATAATTTACTTGAATTTAATATCATATATTGCTATATTTATTTGTGAAATACAGGCAGGATGGGGGGAGAAAATGATTGAAGTTGAAGCTTTGAATAAAAGCTTTAAGGTTGCAAAAAGAGGTGCCGGCGTCGGTGCCGCATTAAAATCCTTGTTCAAACCTGATTATTCCAGAGTTCAAGCCTTAGAGGACATTTCTTTTAAAATCGATGAAAGCGAAATAGTGGGCTACATAGGGCCTAATGGTGCAGGCAAGTCAACTACCATTAAAATCATAAGCGGAANNTGGCAACACTCCCTGGAAAAATAGAATCAAGCATGTTAAGAATATCGGCGTAGTTTTCGGCCAGCGTTCTCAGCTTTGGTGGGATGTTCCCGTGATTGACTCTTACAATTTGCTTAAGGATATCTATAAAATTCCGGATAAAGATTTTAAAAATAATCTTGAATTGTTAACATCAACTTTGGATTTATCTGGGTTATTGACGACNNAAGAATGAGATGCGAAATTGCTGCCTCTTTGCTTCATAGTCCTAAAATTTTGTTTCTTGATGAACCGACAATAGGTCTTGATGCGGTTTCTAAAATTGCAGTGCGCAATTTCATTAAAACCATAAATAAAGAAAAAAAGGTTACTGTTATATTGACAACCCATGACATGAACGATATTGAGGCTTTGGCCGACAGAATAATACTGATAGGAAAAGGCAGGCTCTTGCTTGATGGCACTTTGACAGATTTAAAAAATAAATATGTGACTCATAAAACCTTAACCGTTTATTTTGCTGAAAGCCATGAGGATATAGATATTGAAGGGACAACCATTCTATTTAAATCCAGGGAAAGACTATCAGTATCTGTAGATTTAAACAAAATTAAAGTGTCAGAGGTTATAGGCTTGTTATCAAATAAACTGGATATCATTGATGTTTCTGTGGACAGCAGACCGATTGAAGAGATTATAGTTGACTTATATAAGGAATATCAGATATGAAGGCTTATTACTCTTTATTTAAAATGCGATTGCTGAAGGGATTGCAATATAGGGTTGCAGCTCTGGCCGGGGTTTGTACTCAATTCTTCTGGGGTTTCATGTTCATAATGATTTTTGAAGCCTTTTATAACAGTACAACGGCTTCCCAGCCCATATCCTTAAGGGAATTGATCCAGGTATTATGGCTGCAGCAAAGCTTTCTGGTTTTTATTATGTTATGGTATAGGGATACCGAGCTTATAAGTCTTATAACCAGCGGCAACATTGCTTATGAGCTTTGCCGACCGTCAGACCTGTATAATTTATGGTATGCTAAGCTTATAGCTCAAAGGCTCTCCGGGGCAGCTCTCAGATGCTTCCCCATAATAATTGCAGCCTCATTATTGCCCTATCCCTATAATTTTTCTTTACCCCCGAGTTTTACATCTTTCATGCTATTTCTAATCACCTTGACATTAGGCCTGATTTTAATTGTAGCAATTTCCATGCTGATTTATATATCTATTTTTTACACCATGTCTCCGACCGGCTCTCTATTGATTATGGGTACATTTGGTGAGTTTTTTTCTGGTTTGATCATTCCGGTGCCGTTGATGCCCGACGGTTTAAAAAGACTGGTATACTTGCTTCCCTTCAGATATTCCTCCGACTTGCCCTTCAGGATCTATGCGGGGAACATAGGAATAAAGGAAGCCGTGCTCAGCATTGGTGTTCAAGTTATATGGATAATTCTCCTCATAACCTTAGGAAAGCTTTGGATGAAAAAAGCTTTAAAAAGAGTAGTAATCCAGGGAGGTTGATACTGATGAAGCTATACTTAAGATATATTTCAATACTATTTAAAAGCCAAATGGAATACAGAACCTCCTTTATCCTTCTTTCCATAGGACAGTTTTTCGTGCCCTTTTTAGTTTTTGTATCTATATTTTTATTTTTTCAAAGATTTCCTAATATAGCCGGCTGGTCGCTTTATGAGGTAGCCTTATGCTATTCTGTCGTTCATATAGCCTTTTCCTTAAGTGAGTGCTTTGCAAGGGGTTTCGACTCTTTTTCCTCTTTGATCATTAACGGCGACTTTGACAGGATTCTGGTCAGGCCGCGTACAGCAATCCTTCAAGTTTTAGGGTCGAAATTTGAGTTTACAAGGATAGGACGTCTTGCACAAAGCATCATTGTGTTGATTTTTTCATTAGCTAATATCAATATTGCTTGGGATCCATATAAGGCAATAACTTTAATGTTCATGATAATAAGCGGAATCTTTATTTTTGCAGGAATATATATGCTCGGCGCTACCCTATGCTTTTGGACGATAGAAGGCATAGAGGTGGTTAATATCTTTACGGACGGCGGCAGGGAAATGACACAATATCCTTTAAGCATATATAAGGAATGGGTAAGAAAATTCTTTACCTTTGTCATTCCCTTCGGAACGGTAAATTACCTTCCCCTCATGTTTGTATTGGACAAGNNTCTTCTGGGAATGCTTTTTATAATCCCTTGCATTCTCATATGGACTTTAGGTGTTAAGCATTATAAATCAACAGGTTCATAATTAAAAGAAACATCGAGAAGCAAAAAGAATCGTCCCCGATGCTTTACAACAACTCTTGACAAATATATTTAACGAACGTACAATATATCTAACATTCAATAGAAAGTTGTTTCCATTGGCTATGTAAGCAGGTATTATGAAGCTGATGAAGGATGCCGCTGAGGCAATNNAAGTATAAATGATTGGAGGAAATTATAATGACAAGCACGATCACAAGAGACAAAGCTCTGGAACTGCTTATGAAGTATAACAAGGATCCGTTCCATATCTTGCACGGACTGACTGTATCCGGCGTAATGAAGTGGTATGCCGAGAACCATGGATATGCAAATGAATCCGAATATTGGGAGATTGTAGGGCTGCTTCACGATATCGATTATG
>DPSW01000390.1:0-2970 GCA_003527145.1 Clostridiaceae bacterium
AAGCTATGAAAATGGCGAGTTGAGGCTTGCGATAGCGGGATTGGCTGAAGGGGTCTTGCCAAAGCTGCCGGAGGGAGCTTTGCTGTCATGCGTTGAAACAAAAGTCAAAGAAGGAGATGGAGAGTATATATTAAAGCTGAAGAAGGATCAAAATATAGCAGGCTACTATATAGAGAAAACGGACAAGGATATAATCCTTAATATAAAAAGACCTGTAAGCGGGAAATCCGGACCTTATCCTTTAAGCGGTATCAGGATAATGCTTGACCCGGGGCATGGGGGGGACAGCTTAGGTGCAGTCGGCCCCTTGGGGAAGGAATATTCTGAGAAAGTGATCAATCTTAAAACCGCCATGAAGCTCAAGTATGAGCTTGAGAGCTTGGGAGCTCAGGTTTTAATGACGAGGACAGAGGATAAAGCGGTATCCCTGGAGGAGCGACTGGCTGCATCAAAGACTGCAAAGCCCGACCTTTTCATTTCAATACATTCTAACAGCATGGCGGATAATATTGATATTTCAAAGGTGAATGGATTTTCCGTATTTTATAGGGATGCGCATGCTTATCCCATTGCTGAGGAGATCCATTACGATACTATAAAAAGCTTGAACAGAAATGACAAGGGCATCCATAAGAAAAGCTTCTATGTGTTCAGGGGCACCTGGACTCCTTCCATATTGCTGGAAAGCGGATTCGTTCCCAATCCCGCCGAATTCGAGTGGCTCATCGACGATGATGAGCAGAGTATCCTTGCGAAGAGCCTGGCTCAGACTATATTGAAATATTATACAGAATAAAATAATGCTAGATAGGAGAATCATAATGAAATTGACAGTAAGAAAAAAGCTATTTTTAGGATTCGGAGTTTTAATTATTTTGATTGTAGTACTAGGTGCATTTTCCATCTATAATCTTGCATCAGTTAATAATGAGCTGGATGTTTTGTATGATATGCATCTTAAAGGTATTGTTTATATAAAGGAAGCACAAGTCAATCTGGTTTCATTGGCAAGAGACCGAAACAATCTGATATTATCAACGGAAGAATCGGAAAAGAATAGTTACGCTGACAGTATGAGGATGGAGATAGAGAACTTTGAAAAAAACCTGGAAGGCTTCAATGAAACGGCGGCATCCGATGAAGCCAAGCAAAGGTATTATGAGATAACGAGCTTATGGAGCCAGTTGAAGCAAAATGAAGAAAAGGTTATTGAATTAGCCAGGGACAGCAATGTTGAAGAAGCTCATATTCAGGCGATGAACAACCGCCTCTATGCCGAAAGGATAGAATCGGAGATCAATGCGCTTGTCGAGCTGAAAAACCAATTAGGCCTTAAGGCTTACACAGATGGTGAGGAAGCATACGACAGGATCAGATCCATAACCATGATCATCATTGGGATCAGCATACTTTTCAGCATTGGGACCGCATCATATATTTCTTATATAATAGCCAGGCCTATACTGCATATAGCCGGAGCTGCAAGGATGATTGCGGAAGGGGATCTGTCCATCCAAGCCGTAAAGGTAAGGAATAATGATGAAATAGGTGAGCTGGGAAATTCATTCAATAGGATGACGGAAGGCTTAAGGGCAGTAATAAGGAACGTGCTGGACGCCTCTCAGCAGGTAGCTTCCTCCAGCCAGAAGCTTTCGGCATCTTCGGAAGAGGCTACTTCTGCAACCCAGGAGATGGCTTCTACCATAAATCAATTAGCTATGGGGGCTTCCAAGCAAGCAGAGGATGCCTCTGCAGCAAGCGTAGTGGTGGAACAGATAGCGTCCAGCATACAGCAGGCTGCAGAAAATGCCAATACCGTATCTGCGGTAAGTTCAAATGTTGCGAAAGAAGCCGATAGCGGTTTGGGCGAAGTCCAGAATGCAGTTGAAAAGATGCAAAGCATAAGAAAGGTGACGGAAGAATCGGCGGAGAGTGTCAAATTATTGGGAAGTGAATCCGAAAAAATCGGAGAGATAGTTGAAGTAATAAGAGAGATCTCCGAACAAACCAATCTCCTTGCTCTGAATGCGGCCATTGAAGCAGCTCGTGCCGGGGAACAAGGCAGAGGCTTTGCAGTGGTTGCAGATGAGATAAGAAAGCTGGCTGAGCAATCATCAACCTCTGCCATACAGATTGCAGATATTATCGGCAGCATACAGGGTGAAACCAAACGAGTGGTTGATGTGATGAATCTAACTATGGACCATGTACTGCAAGGGGTAACGGCCGTAAACAATACAGAGAAATACTTTGATCTGATATTTGGAGAAATAAATAATGTGACCGGTGAAATACAGGAGTTAAGCGCATCGGTACAGCAGATTGCCGGCCACAGCCAATCCATGAATGAATCGATTCAGGGTATTGCATCAGTAGCCGAAGAGACTGCGGCTTCAGGAGAAGAAATAAGCGCAGCTTCTGAAGAGCAAGCTGCGTCCATGGAGGAAGTGGCTAATGCNNAAAGTTATCCGAAGGCCTTCAGACCAACGTATCAAGATTCAGATTGTGATGAGCGGAGTCAGCAATGAAGCCACACCTTTTGAATTTGCCTACAGGCCTAAATATATATTGCAGGGAGTAGGAGATATATTATAAATGAGTACACTTATTTTTGGACATAAAAACCCGGACACGGATTCTATGGCATCCGCTGTCGCATTATCCTATCTGAAGAATAGTACAGGCCACAATACTGTTCCCGGTTTATTGGGAGAGCTNNAATAATGTAAAAATACAAGTCATGGATTTGGATTATGACAGGACCGCGCCTATATCACCCGAAACATCCATACTCAGGGCTTATAAGATTATGGATGAAAAAAGCCTCAAAACCCTCCCCATAGTTGACGAATCAAATCACTTGGCGGGGATTGTAACCATGAAGGATATTGCTATGGGTATTATAAAGGGTGACTTCTATATGTTAAACACCACTTTGGATAATATTATTAACGATCTTGAAGGAATAGC
>DPSW01000390.1:2994-3946 GCA_003527145.1 Clostridiaceae bacterium
GGAGCTTTGGGAAGGATGATATAATAATCGTAGGAGATCGTTATGCAGTAATCGAAGAAGCTATCAATATCGGTGTACAACTCATCCTCGTAACGGGCAATATGGAGATACCCGAGAAATATATCAATATGGCTAAAGCCAAGTCAGTGAACATGATTTCGGTATCCATGGATACCTACACTGTTTCCAAGCTTATATCTCAATGCAACTTTATATCATCAATAATGAAGACAAGAAACATTCTACAATTTCATGAGGAAGAGTATCTGGAAGATATAAGGGATGAAATGCTCCAGACAAATTACAGAAACTTTCCTATAGTTGATTCCAAGGGATTTTTCTTAGGCCTTATGGGTAAAAAGCATATCATCAATCCCAAAAAGAAAAAGGTCATTTTGGTGGATCATAATGAATATGCTCAAAGTGCTGAAGGGCTGCATGAAACAGAGATATTGGAGATAATAGATCATCACAAGCTGGGAGACATATCTACCTCAATGCCCATAAGCTTCAGGAATGCCCCCGTAGGCAGTACCTGCACGATTATCTACGGCATGTTTGAGTCAAAAGGGGTGGAAATTCCCTATGATATAGCAGGAATATTGCTTTCCGGAATAATTTCCGATACATTGTTTTTGAAATCACCTACAGCGACAGATTGGGATAGAAAAGCTGTCCGCGAATTAAACAATATTGTGAATTTGGATCTGGAGTCTTATTCCATGGACATGTTCAAAGCTGGGACATCTTTGGAGGGCTACAGCATAGAAGAAATATTTTACAGGGACTTTAAGGAGTTCCAGATAGAATCCGAGAGAGTTGGTATCGGGCAGGTATTTACATTGGATATGGGCAGTGTATTCAGCCGTAAGGAGCAGTTCATTGATTTCATCAGCAAGGTTCATACGCGCAATAATTATCATCTGACCTTGCTGCTGGTTACGGATATAAT
>DPSW01000253.1:0-1566 GCA_003527145.1 Clostridiaceae bacterium
ATAGCTGCAATAAATACATCCTTCCCACAGAATATTTTAATAGGAATTTCGAAGATGAACTCCATGACAGGGCGAATATCAATATAAAGTTTAACGATGAAAGAGACATATTGACCAAAAAAGAATTATTTAAAAAACTATATGATATACTTGAAGATAATGGAAAGGTAAATATTTATATATTGAATTTTACCACAAGGCATAGATATGAGGAAAAGTACTTATTCGGCAACTACAACAGCGATTTTATACGTTATGCTTTTGAGCTTGATCATGGCAGCAGGACCTATAAACTGGGCTGTATACATGAGAGAAGGACCAGCGGGATTGAAAAGCTGAACCTTATGGGAGGATTCACAATAGAGGATGTCATATATGGGAAAAATGCCATGAAGTATTATGAAATATTTATGAAAAAGGGCTATAGATTGCATGCAATAGATGAGGATAAGCTTCCTCATATAGAATATTAGGATTCAGAGCTCAGAGTTCTGAAGNNCTAGCTTTGAGTATGCCGCTGGAGTCAGATGGGGACGGGGAACACGGATTGGCACGGGACTTAGAGTTCTATTTAAGGGGGAAAGGTAAATGGGAAAAAGAAGGGTCAGCATCTTAATGCTGTGCTTTAGTATGATCGGAGGGCTATTAGGATTTTTCCTGGGAGAATGGCTCATTGATAAATTTTTGCTGGTATGGCCCAGCCCTATCCTGATGGGGATGTATTTTGGAATTTTAGCCCTGTTTATCGGTATAATGTGCATATTGGCTGAAAAAGTAAGGCCTGTTTTGATCAGTGCAAGCTGGACGAGCAAGTATTATAAAAGCTCCCTGAAATATCTTGTTCCCTGTACCCTTGTTCTATTGTTCTTATGCGCAGGCCTTTTCCAATATATTTACGGGCTGAATTTTCAAAAGGCAAGGAATATAGATGATATAGTGATACTGGTAGACAATTCGGGCAGCTTGAAAGACACTGACCCGCAAAATAAAAGATTTGAAGCGGTGGAGAGCCTGATCGCTGAAATGAATGTGCAAAGCAGAATATCTGTTTCTGTTTTCAGCGACAATATAAATAAAGTTCAAAACATGGAGACTGTGACCCCGGAGGTCAAAAGCAATATTTTAAGCAAGCTTGATGATTACAAGATACCGGATGGAAGGACGAATATCAAAGGCGCTATTTTAAATGCCTTTTCAGATATAAATAATGCAGCTCAAGATGACAGGGCTGCAATGGTTATACTCCTATCGGACGGCGGAGACAATTTTAATCTGGCCGATACTTTTCAAGAAACGCTGGAACCCTATATAGAATCCAATATCCCTATATTTTCTATAGGAATGGCGGGCAGCGATGTAAAAATGCTGAAGAAGATATCCCAGGCCACAGGAGGCAATTACTATAATGTATCCAGCGTGGAAAATGTTAAAAATATATTCAACAAGATATACAGGGAGAAAGATTTAAGGCTATTGGTAGGGGAGAGGCATGGCAGCGCTTCCTGCAGCCTGCTTTATTCCATAATGCGTATAGCTTTTATAGCCGTTATCGGCGCTATAATAGGA
>DPSW01000253.1:1612-3368 GCA_003527145.1 Clostridiaceae bacterium
GTGGGCGCCCTGGGCGGGCTTTTTCCACAGGCTCCTGGCGGACATTTCCCTCTCTGCAATATTTGCTCTCTTCCCCTTTGTCATAGGGATCAACGAAGCTCAAAATACAGGGAAGAAAAATGGGAATATCCGGAAGGAATCAAGCTCAAGAGGATCAAGGGATATAGGCAAAACCCAAAGTAGAAGCTTTTAGGGGGGAATGTTTTGTGGAATATAAAGAACCCACATCAATGGGAGAGCAAATAAAGGACATTCAGGGTTTTGTGGATGGAGACAAGCTTGTTTTGAAATGGCTTTGGCCCAATGGGATAGATTCTGTATATATATACAAGTCTTGTGAAGATGAAGCAGTGACCATAGATATGATCAATAATAATAACGCCAGATTATACACAAAAGAAGAATATAAAGAGTTCTACGGATATTATGAAAGAATAAATGAAATAGAGAAGATCACATATTGGATTTTTCCATGTGTGAAAGAAAACGGGAAGCTGTTGCTTATCAATCAAAACGGAATAGATAACAGGATAACATTGAGCCTGGGCAAGGCTAATATATTTTATTCCATCAAGGAAAAAAGAAGATTATTTAAGAATACAAAAATCGTTAAAATAATTGTCAGATGCGATAAGGCCATAGGAAAAGAAGTGCTTTGCTACGTAATAAAATCAGGGGCCAGTCCAATAAATAAGGATGACGGCAAGCGCTATTCCTTTAATCAGGATTTTAATGTAGGAAGAAATCCGCTGCCGGAGATAGAGATCAAAACAGATGACAGCATAAGAATATTCTTTCAGGATGGCAAAAAATACGGTGAGATCTATGAATTGATACGGGAGTAGGAGGATGAAAATGGGCATATTTGATAATATTAAAAAAAGCTTAGGCCAAAGGAACAAGAAAGAGCATATACCACCCTATTATGATATAGTTTGTCCTTTTTGCTTTAAGAAATATTCTCCAAAGGAAGTGGTTTTCAGGGCTGCACATGCAGAGGAAGACGATGAGGAATTCTTTCTGAAGGAGGACAGCCTTCTGAATGAATATAGAAGCAAATTCAATCTGGCACCTTTGCCCGATATGGAGGCGATCATCGAGGATATGGACCGGATACCCGAGGAGAGCAAGAAATATGCAGACGGGGTTTTGGTCCAGATAATAGACAAGCACGGCATAGCAACGAATAAAAGATTATGTCCCAAATGCCATAATGAATTGCCTATAACCGCCGGGAAGTTTCCCAGCAATATTATTTCAATAGTGGGAGCATCTCAGGTAGGAAAATCTGTATATATGACTTCGCTGATACATACCCTTCAGAACTTCACCGCCTATAATTTTGATGCTGCCTGCCTCCCCGTGAGTGTTGATGTGAGCAAGAAATTCAGAGAATCCTATGAGGAGCCGCTGTATGACAGGGGGGTATTATTTGATCCGACACAAAAAGAAGTCAGGCAGGAGCCGCTTATGTTTCAGTTTAAGTTTAAAAATGAAAACAAACCCCCTGTTACTCTAGTCTTTTTTGATGTGGCGGNNAACCCATATAAAAAACTCCGCAGGTATTTTATTTTTGGTGGATCCACTTCAGATAAGGACCATAAGAAATAAAATTGATATAAAGAAGGGTGCGGATTCCGGAGAATTTGCCTCCAAGTATGATGAGCCCAGGGAGGTTATAATAAGTCTTTTCGAAAACTTTATCGGACATCAGGAAAAGGGCAAGACCGATATACCGACAGCCGTGGTCCTTACA
>DPSW01000256.1 GCA_003527145.1 Clostridiaceae bacterium
AAAAGGATGTTTCTTTTATAGGAAAAACAGGTGTTGCGGAAACGCCTCTCAGACCTTCCGGCGTAGTGACAATTGACGGCAAGAGAACAAATGCTCAATCTCAAGGCGAATTCATAGATAAAGGGGCAAAAGTCATTGTTTCGGAGGTTGACAGCATGAAAATTATAGTAAAAAAATCTGAGGAGGAGATTTAATATGGATTTGATAATACCTATTCTGATCATATTTGTTATCATTTTAGGAATAACCATATTCCTGAGCTTTGTACCTATCGGGCTATGGATTTCATCATTAGCTGCAGGCGTAAATGTAGGCATATTTAATCTGGTAGGAATGAGGCTAAGAAGGGTCATTCCCAGCAGGATAGTCAATCCGCTGATCAAGGCCAGAAAAGCCGGTATTGGGGTTTCTGTCAATCAATTGGAAGCCCATTATCTGGCAGGAGGAAATGTCGATAGAGTGGTAAATGCTCTTATCGCGGCACAAAGAGCTCAGATAGACCTGAGCTTTGAGAGAGCAGCGGCTATAGATCTGGCAGGCAGAGATGTGCTTCAAGCCGTTCAGATGAGCGTAAACCCCAAGGTTATTGAAACTCCAGTAGTAGCAGCAGTTGCCAAGGACGGAATTGAAGTCAAGGCAAAAGCCAGAGTTACAGTGAGAGCCAATATCGATAGACTGGTAGGCGGAGCCGGAGAAGAGACGATAATCGCCAGGGTAGGAGAGGGAATAGTGACGACAGTAGGCAGCTCTGAAAGCCACAAGGCCGTCCTGGAAAATCCTGATTTAATTTCAAGAACTGTTTTAAACAAAGGTTTGGACTCCGGTACAGCCTTTGAGATTTTATCAATAGATATTGCGGATGTAGATGTAGGGAGGAACATAGGTGCCCAGCTTCAAACAGACCAGGCTGAAGCAGATAAGAGGATAGCCCAGGCTAAAGCAGAAGAAAGGCGTGCCATGGCAGTTGCAAAGGAGCAGGAGATGAAGGCAGGGGTTCAGGAGATGAGGGCAAAAGTTGTTGAAGCCGAAGCCGAGGTGCCCAAAGCTATGGCGGAAGCTCTAAGACAAGGGAAAATGGGCGTGATGGACTATCTGAATATGCAAAACATTCAAGCTGATACTCAGATGAGGGATTCAATATCGAAATCCGGCAAGAGCAGTGATGCATCAATTAAAGATAAAAAGTAAATTCCTGTACGGAGTTTAGGATAAAGGCAGGGAATGCATATTGAAAAGTATATGGATATTTATATTGATTTCTATTATTGCCAATATCATAGGCACTATAGGCAAAGCCAATCAAGAGAAGAAGCCAATGCCATCATCAGCGAAAAAAACTAAGAACGCGGACCATAAGGATCGAAATATGGCTCCGGAAGCAAATCACCAATATAGCAGCGGTTTTGAATATGATGATAGGACAGTACTGCAGGGCGCAAGCTGGGATGATAACAGAAGCAATTCTTACAGGGCTGCAGAGGAGAATCCTATTGAAAATGAATCTTTAGGCGGGCTTGAAGAACCCTATGATATAGGATTATCGGAGCTTCAGCATGCCATAATAATGTCAGAGGTTCTTGATAAACCGTTAGCGCTGAGAAGAAGATAAGACGATCTGATTTAAAAACACATGAGCGAAAACCTCATGTGTTTTTTGTTCTAAAGAGTGGGCTTTGTCATAAATTTATTATGAGGTGTATGTTATGAATTCAAAGTCATATAAGATAAAGGAAAAGATATCAGATGCTTTGGAACTGCCTAAAGATATTACTTTAGACATACCTAAGATTTCAATATTGGGCACCGATAGTGTATTAATTGAAAATCATAAGGGGGTCATAAGCTATTGCGATAATCAGATAAGAGTAAATACAGGATGTGGGGTATTGACAGTTTCGGGACAGAGGCTGACTATCAAATCAATAATACAAGAGGAGATTATAATAACAGGAAATATAAGCAATGTAAGCTATTGATGGGGTGATGCTTTGTTTATTCTTAGATTATGGAATTATTTTTGCGGATATGCTATCATAATAATAAAAGGCGTTAAGATTGAACGATTTATTAACTTAGCTGTAGTAAACGGCATATATATTTGGGATATAGAAAAAATAGACTATACGACTATAAAAGCCAAAATAAATCTTAAAGATTTCTCAAAGCTTCGTATTATAGTAAGAAAAACTGACAGCAATATTAAAATAATAGAAAAATGCGGTGTACCTTTCAAAATGAAAACAGTAAAAAAAAGGAAATGGTTTTTCTTTGGATTGGGTGCATTGTTTGTTTTTTTATATATTTTAAGCTCTTATATATGGATGATTGAGATTCATGGATTAAAAAGCTTAGATGAGCAAGCTGTTATGGACAATTTGAACATTGCAGGCTTAAGGATCGGAATAAGCAAGAGAAGGATAGACAAGCGAGAAATCGAAAATAGCATGTTGATAAAAATGCAGGACCTGACCTGGATCGGCTTGGAGATAAAGGGGACAAAAGCCTTTGTAACTATTGTAGAAAAGGGACCGGAGCAGCAGCCTATAAGCAGGGAGGATCCATGCGATATCGTTGCCGTTAAAAATGGTGTTATAGAAAAAATACTTATCCTGAATGGTGACGGTATGGTGAAAGACGGAGATACCGTACAAAAAGGCCAGGTTCTGGTGTCCGGTACAATAATAAGAGGTGATCTGCCAAATCGCTATGTCCATTCCATGGCTGAAATTCATGCGAGGACGTGGTATGAAGAGGCAGAGGAAATCCCCTTTGAACAAATCGAATATAAGAAAACAGGGAAAGCCTTTAATACCTACGCGATAGAAATAATAAAGAAAAAGTATGAGAGGAATAAGAAAATACCTTTTGAAGAATATAATAAAAGTCACAGAGAAATGCATTTATTAAATTTTGGGAGCTATGTTTTTCCTATAAAGCTGATCATTACCAGGTATGAAGAGCTTAAGCCTTTAGATATAAGATTGAATGAAGATGTGGCAAAGGCCAGATGTGAGGAACGATTGAATGCAAGAATAAAGATGCAAATTCCTGAAGACGCGGTTATTCTTGGGAGTAAAATAGAGTATTTTGTTAATGAAAAATCGGTAATGGGCAAAATATATGTTGAAGCTCTCGAAAACATAGGCACTAAAGCAAAAATAAATTAGATTTACTTAAAGTAGGAGGAGTATAGTTTGACAAGTGGCACATCAGAGGGAAAGGTTATATTAATGGATATGGATAAAACAAAGCTATTGTTCGGAGATTTTGATCAGAACTTATCATTGATTCAAAATGAATTCGGTGTAGACGTGATATTGAGAGATGACGAGCTCAGAATCATTGGAGATAACGATAATGCATCCATGGCTCATAAAGTTATAAATATGCTGATAAAGAAGCTTGACGAGGAAGGTGGCATAAGCAGCCATACTGTTGATTATGCAATCAGGTTGGTCCGTGACGGTGAAGATAAAAAGACAGCAGAGCTCAGCGGGATAATCATTACGACAGCCAGAGGAAAAGTGATAAGATGCAAGACCCTTGGACAGAAAAAGTATATTGATGCAATAAAAAATAATGAAGTGGTATTTGCTATAGGACCGGCAGGTACCGGAAAAACATGNNCAATGGCAATCAAAGCCTTTAAAAATAAAGAAGTAAACAGGATTATCCTTACTAGACCTGCAGTTGAAGCCGGGGAAAAGCTGGGCTTTCTTCCCGGAGACTTGCAAGACAAAGTAGATCCTTATCTTAGACCTTTATATGATGCATTGTACGATATAATGGGGGTAGAAAATTTCCAAAAAAACATGGAAAAGGGCTTGATTGAGGTGGCGCCTTTAGCCTACATGAGAGGCAGAACTTTGGATGATTCATACATCATCTTGGATGAAGCTCAAAACACTACCCCGGAGCAAATGAAGATGTTCCTGACCCGATTGGGTTTTGGTTCAAAGGCTATTATTACAGGCGATGTCACTCAAATAGATTTGCCCAAAGGCAGGTTTTCGGGATTAAAGGAAGTTGAAGATATATTAAAGGACATAAATGGAATAGATTTTATTCATTTGGGAGAGAAAGATGTTGTAAGACATAAGCTTGTACAGCATATCATAAAAGCTTATGAAAAATATGAAGAAGAGAATGCGGAAAATAATGAATCCTTTATCGAATAAGCGTGGAGGTGAATTATGGATAAACAAAAGAAGCTTAAGCCAGTGAATGCTTGGACCAATAATAACCTCACGAAAGCTTCAGTGCTGGTTTCCATGTTTTTGATCATATATATAGTCTTAATAATTACCGCAGCTCCAAAACAGTATATCTTGAATATTGGGGATATTGCGGATATTGATATTGATGCACCGGCTAACATGGTTGATAAGGCAGCGACAGAAATCAAGCGTAAAGAAGCTGAAAATATGGTTCAGCCTATTTATAGAGTAGATTTGACAGTGCAAATAGAGCTTGAAAAGCAAATCAACCTGTTCTTCAATCAGCTGGAGGAGCAAAGAATCCTGGAAGAGTTGAGTATAGAGCAAAAACTTGAAAGCTTAGGAAATAATCCTGCCATAGTTTTGGACAAGGAAGACTATGTATCATTGCTTAATTGCTCTCAGCAAGATTTATTACAGGTTAAGGAGAATGTCAAATACCTTATCAATCAGATATTGAATGAAAGGCTCAGCGAAATGCAGATTGAAACCAAAAAAGAGGAAATAGCCGATTTTT
>DPSW01000456.1:0-1346 GCA_003527145.1 Clostridiaceae bacterium
ATACGGAGGAAAAAATAATAAAATGTGATCCGGATCAGATGGAGCGTATAATGCTGAATCTGATCTCCAACGCAGTCAAATTCACCAAACCCGGGGGTAAGATAAGCGTAAAGCTTACCGACAAGGGCAGCAGCATATTTATAAGCATTAAGGATACGGGGATCGGAATACCTGAAGACAAGCAGGGAATGATTTTTGAGCGCTTCAGGCAGGTGAACAAGTCCCTTACCAGAGACCATGAAGGCAGCGGCATAGGGCTCTCGCTGGTGAAGTCCTTGGTAGAGATCCATGGCGGTACGATATATTTGATAAGCGAGCCGGGCCGCGGCAGCGAATTTATAATAGAGCTGCCCACAAATGAAAGCCATGAATCTCACAAAAAAGAGCGGGCGGCAAAGGTAAGACATATTGAGAGGATACAAGTAGAGTTTTCTGATATATATTCTTGAGGAAGCCGATTGGCTCCTTTTTTATTTTTTGATAGAAAATTAAGATGCAGTTATTGACAATTAAAATCACGAGGTATATACTTAGTTACATAACCAATTAACCGAATAAGTGAGGAGGTGTTTCAATGAAGATGCCTTTGGATGATAGCAAGTTAATATATATGCAGATTGCTGATTCCATAGAAGACGAAGTGATAAGCGGTGCACTAAACGAGGGGGAGCAGGTATATTCCACAAATCAGTTTGCAAAGCTTTATGGTATAAACCCGGCCACTGCAGCGAAGGGAATAAATCTTCTTGTAGAAGAAGGAATATTGTTTAAGAAAAGAGGGATTGGGATGTTTGTGGCAGAAGGTGCCAAAGATCGCATAGTGGATAAGAGAAAGAGGATATTTGTTGAAGAGTATATCACCAAGCTGATTCATGAAGCAAGAAAGCTCAATATTACGAAGGAAGAGCTTTTGGATATAATCAGAAGCTATGAAGGGGGAGATAAATGATGGCATATGCTATTGAATGCATGAACATTTCAAAGGCTTACGGCAAATCAAAAGCGTTATCCGATATAAGCCTCAGGATAGAAGAAAATAAGATATACGGTCTGTTAGGAAGAAACGGAGCGGGTAAGAGTACTCTGCTCAATATAATCAGCGCTCAGATATTTCCCGATGGCGGAGAAGTCAAAATATTGGGAGAAGCTCCCTATGAGAATGAAAAAGCGCTGAAAAATTTGTGTATGGTCAAAGAGAGCGGAATGTTTCTTAAGGACATCAAAGTCATTGATGCCTTGAGCATCGCATCCTCCTTCTACCCAAACTGGGATAAAGGCTTTGCCGAAAGGCTTGCTGATCAGTTCGAGCTGGACGAAAAGAAAATCTATAAAAACCTTTCCCTGGG
>DPSW01000456.1:1351-8258 GCA_003527145.1 Clostridiaceae bacterium
TTGATGAACCATACATCGGATTGGATGCTGCAGGCAGACAACTGTTTTATGATGTATTGATAGAGGATTATACGGAAAATCCAAGGACCATAATACTGTCCACTCACCTTATAGATGAGGTAAGCAACCTGCTGGAAGAAGTAATAATCCTACACAAAGGAAGCGTGAAGCTGGAGGGAAATTCAGATGATGTAAAGAAAAAAGCTTTTTATGTAAGCGGTATCAAAGAGCAGGTGGAGAAGCATGTTTCCGTCAAAACGATCTTAAACATTGATGAATTTGGTAAAAACATAGCAGCAGCAGTATTCGATGATATTTCAGAAAAGGAAATAAAAGCTATGGAAGCAGACGATCTGAGCATAAGCTCTATTTCGCTGCAGCAGCTGTTCATACATCTTACCGGTGGAAAAATGATTAAAAGGGGTGACGTAGATGAGCAATATTAAAACTCAACTGAAGATGCATTATATAAACTCTAAAAAGTCATTTGTCATATTCTGGTCCATAATACTTGCCATCACTGTTTTCGGATTTGGTATTGCACTGTATCTAAGAAGCAAAGGGTATACAGATAAGTTCACGACCAATAATATTGCTGCAGTAGTTATCTTCGGTGCCATAAGCAGTATGGTGGCCTATAATGAAACACTGCCCTATATTTTGAATATGGGGAGCACGAGGAAAAGCTTTGTTTTTAGCTTTGCGGCATATAACATGCTGCTGTCTCTTGTTTTATCCGTTATCTTCAGCATTTTGTCCATATTTGAGCGTTTGGTATATAAAATGCTGGGATTTACGGAAAGCTCCATAGGCAATATGGCAGCGGCCTCCAGCTTGAGCAATATTTTGTCAAGCCTGCTGTTCTGCTTTGCAATCACTCTTGCAGCGGCGGCTATATCTGCTCTTATCGCAGGCATATACTANNATGTTCCTGTTTGGTATGGGTGCGGTAATGATGCTGCTCATGTTTATACCCGGGGTTAGGATGGCAGTTTTTGACGCTCTGAAATTCATTGTATTGAGCTTTATAGGCAGCGGAGGCGCCTTAAAAATGCTGCTGTTCTCTCTGATGGTTTTTCTTGTATGCTACATCATAATATATCCCATGGCCAGGGTCAGCCAGGTCAAGAGATGATATGACATTTGTCATATCATCTCATTATTTTTGTCATTGGAAGTGGGCGCTGTTTTGGCTTAANNAAAGCATTAGGAGGGTTTTGAAATGATTTTGGAAGTAAAAAACCTGATAAAAAGGTATGGCGAGACCCTTGCTGTGGATAATATAAGCTTCGGTGTAAAAGAAGGAGAAATATTCGGGCTTTTGGGACCCAACGGAGCAGGCAAGACCACTGCCATAAATACCATAATAGGAATAAATACTGCGGATAAAGGCGATATAACCATATTCGGCAAGGACATGAAGAAAAGCGCCTCTGAGATCAAAAGCGATATAGGCATCGTACCCCAGGAAATTGCCATATATCCGGATCTGACNNTAGAATTTTTCGGCAGGCTCTATGATTTAAAGGGTGCTTTGCTAAAGGAGAGAGTGGAGGAGGTCCTAAAATTTACCGGGCTTATAGAAAGGCGAAAGCAGCAGGCCAGGAAATTCTCGGGAGGCATGAAAAGAAGGCTCAACATTGCCTGTGCTTTAGTGCACAAGCCCAAGCTCATAATCATGGATGAACCTACGGTAGGCATAGACCCTCAGTCGCGAAATCATATCTTGGAATCTGTAAAAAAAATGAGGAAGGACGGCTCTACCATAATATACACCTCCCATTATATGGAGGAGGTGGAGGAGCTCTGTACCGATATAGCTATCATGGACCACGGCAAAATAATCGCCAGAGGCAGCAAGGAAGAACTGAAGGCTTTTGTGACCGTGGAAGAGAGGACGGTCATAGAATTGGATGCCGTAAATTATACGGTGATGGAGCGGATTAAAGAGGTAGAAAACGTTATAGACTGCAGCATGGCGGGGAATAGGGTCACCATAATATCCAAAAAAGGCAGCAATAATTTAAGCGGTCTGATACAGAGCATTCTAAGCTCAGATTCTCAAATAATATCCTTAGCTTCGGAAAAGCCGGATTTGGAAACCGTATTTCTCACATTGACGGGCAGAACCTTGAGGGATGAGGTGGCTGTGGTATGAAAGCCCTGTATATAGCCTATTATACGGCGCTGAGGAATATCAGGGATTATAGGAACCTGAGCACCATGCTGGCCTTGCCCATAGTGACCATATTCATACTGGGCTCTGCCCTTTCAGGCTCCTTTAAAATAGAAAGCATAGACCCTATCAAAGCGGTGCTGGTAGATGAGGGCAGCGGCGGGCTATCGGNNNAGACAGAGTCGATGACTTTAGTGAAGCCATGGATAGGGTAAAGCAAGGTAAAGCCGTATCGCTTATTCATGTGGAAAAGGGATCTGCAGGAGAAATAAAGGTATATAAAAGCAATTCAAACCCATTTAAAGACTCCGTCGTACAGAATGTTTTAGACAGCTTCGTTCAATCTGTCAATGCGGAGTATGCTTATGCAAAGCTGGGGAGCAAAGCATCCGGCGCCCATTTTACTCAAAATATCAGGGAAGAAGCCGTCGGCACTGACGGTAAGGTACCCAGTGCCTTGGATTATTATGCTGTGTCCATGCTCATCATGACCATGATGTACGGCACTACTTATGGATGTGCAGCTATGTCCGAGGAGCGGTTTTATAAAACTGAGATAAGGCTGAAATCAGCTCCCATAGATTCTTATGAAATATATACAGGGAAGGTTGGGGGAACAATACTGACGCTGATGCTGGACGGAGCGGTAATAATACTGTTTACAAAATATGCTTACAATGTAAGCTGGGGAAGCCGCATACCGGTCATACTGCTCGCATGCCTTTCCCTGTCGGTGCTGGCAGCGGGTCTGGGGATAGCCGGCTTTATGCTGATAGGAGACGAAAACAAAACCCAGGCTCTTTTAAGCATCATGGTGCCCGTATTCACATTCTTGGGCGGAGGATATATACCTGTTCAATATATGTCGCCTGCAATGGAAAAGCTGAGCCTTTTATCGCCGAATCATATAGGCCAGAGGATCATGCTCAATACTATCTTTGAAGGAAATATGATACAGACAAGAAATTATTTGCTGATATTGTGGGCGGCTTCCTTGCTTCTGTTTGCTCTGAGCGCTTTTAAGGGAAGGAGGGATCAGGCTTGAGCATATTGAGGAATAACTTGAAANNGCGGATAAATTTAATTTTATCGTGATGGTAATTTTGCCGGTAACATTCATAGCATTATCCATATTTGCAGGAAACGGGAACTTTCCCGTAAGAGTCGGAGTGGTTGATAATGACGGCACCTTTCTGACCGGACACCTGATGGAAGGCCTGGGAAAAAACTGTATAGTGGTCATGCTGAAAGAGGATGAGATAAAGGATAAGCTTTTAAATAGCAAGGTGGAATATGTCATAAAGATCGATAAAGGCTTTACTGAGGGGATAATAGCAGGAGAAGATGCCCGGATAGAAGGATACGGCATAAAGGATTATAACGCCTCTATCCCTGCAAAGCTTTACATCAACAGCTTTGTGAGCTCGGCCAAAGCCATTGCCGGGGCGTCCGGAGGTGACGCAGACGGCTTTGAAAGAGGGATGGGATACTATCTGGAGGGGAATGTTAAAGCATCCTATGAAGATGTTTCCAATGCCCCTTCTAAATCCGGCAAGGAGCTGCAAAGCCTGGGGTATATGGTGATGTTTATGATGTATTTATCCGTAAATGCTGCATCGTTGATCACAGAGGACAAAAAATTTAAAACCTATGAAAGAATCTTGGTGTCCCGGTTAAGCCTGAGAAGGTATGCCCTTGAAAATGTGCTCAGCTTCTTCGCCGTGATATGGATTCAGATTTTGGCGTTATTTGCTATAATGGCATTAATATTTAAAATGGATTTTGGCGCTTCGATCATCAGCTTGATCGCTTTTACTTTCATATATTCTGTTGTGTCGGTATCTATGGGGATGGCCATAGTGAATTTATCGAAAACCTTGAAGCAGGTGTCCTCTGTAACACCGTTGATAGTAATACCCATGTCCATGCTGGGAGGATGCTTCTGGCATAAATGGATCATGCCTGAGGTGCTCCAGAGGGCAAGCAGCTTTGTACCCGTCAGCTGGGCTTTGCAGGGCATGGAAAAGATACTTGCAGGCGGAAATATAGCATCCGTTGGCATTGAAATAGGGATACTGCTGCTGTTCTCACTGGTATTTTTCCTTTTAGGCTCAGCCAGAACTAACAGCTTAGCATAGCAGCTTAGGGGAAGGTCAACCACTGAAAGACACGGATTTTTACACGGATTAACACTTAGGGTATTGAAGATAAAAATTTTATGGGGTATTATGCAATTAGTAACTATGATTTTGCTGTAATAAGTTAAAATCTGTTATAATAGCTGATATAAGAGTGTATTGTGAAGGAGCCTTTCAGCTGACACAACAGATGCTATCAGCAAGTTACTGAGGTTTTGGTATGAACTATGTTATTAAGATATTGCTTTTTTCGCATGTGATAGTGATGGAGATAATCGGAGGCGAAGCTGGATTTGCAGAGGTGGCCCTTATGCTTTTGCTGATCGCTTCCAATATATTCAGAGAAAAATATAAAAACAGTCCTATGCTTATAATCGGAGAATCTGTATGCATATTGCTGCTGGCTGCAAAAGAAACCTCATATATTTATCTCTATCCAATAATCGCCTATGATCTTGTGCAGTCCGGATATTACTATATATCCGGACTATTAATAATTCCCGGGATAGTCATCCTGAACCCCTTTGGCTTTACAAGCTACTCAATGCTTCTGGTCCTATGCGGATACTTTGCCTATATAAGCCGAAGGATGAAGGAAAGGGAGGTATTATACCGGGAGGCTTATGACCGGGAAAGACAGCTGCGATATGAGCTGGAGAGAGCAAAAGCTGAAGCGTTGAATGCCTTCAGGGAGATTGAGCATCTGACGGAATTAAGGGAAAGGAATAGGATAGCCAGAGAAATACATGACAGCGTAGGTCACAGCCTGGCCGGCATCATGATGCAGCTTCAGGCTTCAGTGAAGCTGAAGGATAAGGATATGGTCAAATCTGCCGAGCTTTTGCAAAATTCCGTCCGGAGTCTATCCGATGCCATAGTGACCTTGAGAGAGACCGTGCATAATATCAAACCCAAAGAAGCTTTGGGCCTGGATCATATAGAAAGAACGGTGTATAATTTTAAATATTGCCCCGTAGAGTTTTATAAGAAGGGTGACATGTCGCTGTTAAAGCCTCATCACATTGAAATTTTCAGCCATAATATCAAGGAAGCCCTGACCAATATATCGAAGCATTCCGGTGCTACAAAGGTAAATATAAGCATAGAGGCCAACGAGAGCTATGTAAGGCTGTATATAAAGGATAACGGAAAGGGATGCAGAAACATCAAAGAAGGGCTTGGCCTGAGCGGAATGAGGGAGCGGCTGAATTATGCGGGAGGAGTCATATCCGTAAGCGGTGAGGACGGCTTTATAATAGTATGTATTATACCTGTTAATGTTGGAGGTGCTGTCATTGAAAGTGCTGATTGCTGATGATGATGCTTTGATACGGGAAAGCTTGAAGCTTCTTTTGGAAATGGAAGAGGATATCCAGATCTCAGGCGTTGCTTCCAATGGGCAGGAAGCTTTTGATATCTGCCGGAAGGAAATGCCTGATGTGGTGCTGATGGACATCAGGATGCCTATAATGGACGGCGTACTGGGAACCAAGCTGATCAAAAATAGCTTCAAGGATGTGAAGGTCGTCATCCTTACAACCTTCAAGGATGATGAATATATCAGGGAGGCAATAAAAAACGGTGCAGAAGGCTATATACTTAAAAATCAATCCTCGGACAGCATAGTGGACTGCTTGCGGGCAGTATATAAGGGCAATGCGGTATTTCAAAAAGACATAGCCAGCGCTCTGGCATCCATGATGGAGAAAGAAAAGCGAAGCAAGCCTCATGCAGATCTGACCGAAAGGGAAAGGTCAGTCATGAGACTTATATCGGAAGGCTTATCAAATAAGGAAATCTCGGCAAAACTATATCTGAGNNGCACCGTAAGAAATTATGTCACAGCACTTTTGGAAAAGCTGGAGCTGAGGGACAGGACCCAATTAGCTATTTATTATCTGAAGAATTATGACTGGAGAGATGTTTGATTGTTTACAGATTTTTTGATAAGAACCTTTATTAAGGATTACAGAAATACAAAGAACAGAGAAGTAAGGCAAAGATACGGGTATTTGACCGGCTTTACCGGCGTAGTGGCCAATATCTTGCTTTTTTCCATGAAGCTTGCCATCGGGCTGTACCTGAACAGCATAGCCGTCATGGCAGACGCCTTCAATAACCTGTCGGATGTAGCATCTTCGGTAGTGACGATTTTTGGCTTTATGATGAGTGGAAAGCCCGCAGATAAGGAGNNTTTGAGTATATCGCGGCTTTGGTGGTCTCCTTTATGGTCATGCTGGTAGGCTTTGAATTTGTAAAAAGCTCAATAAGCAGGATAATGAATCCTGAAGCCTTGAGCTTTGACGTATATACCTTTGCAATTTTAGTAGCTTCAATTCTAGTCAAGGTATGGCTCAGCTTTTTCAATAAGAGCATCGGGAAAGCCATAGGTTCAAAGGTTATGGAAGCTACTGCCTTTGACAGTCTCAGCGACGTGATCGCTACTTCTGTAGTAGCATTGTCCCTTGCAGCATCTATATGGATAGCCTCCCCTATTGACGGCTATGTAGGCCTGGTTGTATCCGTTTTTATACTCTATAACGGCTTCAACCTCATAAAGGATACGCTCAATCCTCTCTTAGGGGATGCTCCT
>DPSW01000456.1:8304-8458 GCA_003527145.1 Clostridiaceae bacterium
CCCGGGAGAGTCGTAGCATCCATACATGCGGAGATACCCTACAACATGGACATCATGGAAGCCCACGATATTATAGACCTGGCGGAAAAGGAAATATCCGAGGAATTGGGTATACATGTTGTCATACATATGGACCCCATAAACACAGACGACA
>DPSW01000411.1 GCA_003527145.1 Clostridiaceae bacterium
GTTAACTTACTCTAAGGTTCTTCATAAAATTCCTGCTTAGATATGAGATTAGTTAAACACCCTCCGTGAAAATCCGTGAAAGATTCAGTGAAAATCCGTGTTCCCCGCTCTCAATTGACCCTAGACTCGCGACCTTCATACCAGAAGCCAGAAGCTAGCGGCTAGAAGCTGGACCATAAAGGAATACATAAGCTCTTTTCTCAGACAATTGCAAGAGAAACCCGTATATATATCAGAACCGGCAAAAGAGGTGGGGTTAATTTGGATGGGGCAGATATAGATATAATAAACAAATGCCTGGAAGGTGATGATTTGGCTTTTGAAGAGCTGGTGACCAGATATAAAAGGCTGGTTTTCAATACATCCTATAGGATGATGGGCAGCTACGAGGAAGCGGAAGATGCCTCTCAGGAAGCTTTCATAAGAATGTATAAAGCCCTTAATAGATACGATCCCCAATTTAAATTTTCTACCTGGGCTATGAAAATCACAACAAATTATTGCCTTGACTTGTTGCGAAAGAGAAAGGGAGATACGGTTCCTATTGAAGAACAGTATGATTTGAAGGATGAGGGCTTAACTCCCGAGGAAGAGTATATAAGGCATGAGAAGCAGCAAATGGTCAGGAAAGCCATAGAAAGCTTGCCGTCAAAATACAAAGAGCTCATAGTGCTTTTCCATAATAGGGGGCTATCCTATTCGGAAATAATGGAGGTAACCGGAGAATCTTTGACAATAGTAAAAAACAGGCTGTATAGGGCACGTCAGATGCTTAAAGATAGTTTGGAGAAGTTAGACAAGGAGGGTGAGAGCATATGGAATGCAGCAAAATAAGCGATTTCATTATGAAATATATAGACGGAGATATAAGCGAAGTTGAGCTGAAAATGTTGAATAGGCATATGCTTTATTGTGAAGACTGCCGCCGGGAATTTCAGATATTGACGGAAATGTCAAAGTGCATAAGCGAGCTGCCGGAGGTTGAGGCACCCGCAAGTCTTGAAGCAAAGGTTATGGCGAGAATAAAGCAGCAAAGGACCCAATCCAGCATGCTCAGTATGCTTATGGGTGCTGCGGGCCTATTCGTATTTGCATATTATATGGCTATTTTTGCAATCTTGCCTTTCTTCAGGGAGCTTGGAACTTTCCAAATGATGCTCAGCTATGGCAATTATTTTCTAAAGCTCATTGGAGGATACATTACAAAGATAATTGTATACTTACCCATTACTATAGAAAATTTGCTTATACTAAGAAATATTCTTATCAGGGATTATATGAATGTTATGTTGCTGATCGCAGGCGGGGTAATGCTGCTAAACCTGGAGCTTATCAAGTTCATTAATTTGCAGCAGGAATAAGGAGGGATGCGGGATGAAAAAGAAATATTCTCTGGCGGTCATAATCTTGCTGATATTGACGGTTTTTTTCACCGCTGCTTTTTCTGTAAGGGATGATAATTCATCCTTTACTATGGGTCAAGATTTAAAAATCAATAAGGACGAAAATATAAAAGGTGCCGTAGCAGTATTGTTCGGTGATGCTGTTGTAGACGGAACCATTGACGGAGAGCTTGCCGTCATATTCGGAGATGCAAGGATCAACGGCAGAGTAAACGGCAATGTGGCTTCAATATTCGGAGATATTATAGCGGGTGAAAATGCGGTTATAGGAGGCAGTGCTGCTGCGGTAATGGGAGAGGTGGATAAATCCCAGGGCTCTGTCATTGCAGGAGAGACTGCAAGCATAAAGGGACCTTTCGATACCAGCGGGATGAACTTCATACCTTTGCTGGGAGTCATATCTTTACTCGGGCTCATAGTCTTTTACGGGCTGTCATCCTTGCTGTTGGTCTTAATTCCCGATAGGATTGACTTCATGGCTGAAAGCGCCCCCGTAAAGATATGGAGAAGATTCGGCATAGGTATAGCAGCTTACCTGCTGTTTTTGCCTGCCATCATAGCGTTGGCTATAACTATTGTCGGCCTTTTCTTGATACCGTTTTTTATTGCTGCCTTTTTTCTCACTGTTTTCTTAGGATTGGCGGCAGTAAAATTGGCCATAGGCAGAAGAATTACAGGAAAATTGGAGGGAAGAAGTGCTCCATATATTTACTTGCTGGTAGGATCAATCCTGATTTTTATTTTGCCATTCATACCCGTCCTCGGCTGGCTGGTGTATATATTTGCATCCTGTGCGGGCCTTGGAATAGTGCTGGATACCAGGTTTGGCAGACCGAGAGCAAAGGCAGTTTAATAAAATATTAATTATTTTGCTTTATATGTCCCAAGCTATGTGATATAATATGTAATTGTTATCATATTATATTCATGCATTTAGGGGGAATAGAATTGCTGCTCCGGGAATTTGAAATAGATGGCCATATTATACGCCTAAGCGAAGTAGATGATATATTTGTTGCTGAAGTTGCACAAAGCAGCGGCGAAAGGCTGTTCTATCATGAGTTTTCAAACTATGAAAGCATAAAAAACGGCTTCAACCAAATCATTGAGGAAAATGAAGCAAACAGTATAAATATAAAAAGGGTTTTAGATATTCTGGAAAATAGTAAATAGTATCAGACGGGGCAGGATAATATCCTGCCTTTTGTACATGATATAAAAAAAGCGAAGCATTATACCTCGCGGCCATAAATGGAGAGATGAAAATGGGAAAAGATGTGGTAATATTAGCCATAGAGAGCTCCTGCGACGAAACCTCGGCTTCTTTAGTCAGAAATGGGAGAGAGGTTTTGTCTAATATTATTTCAAGCCAGATAAGCGTACACAAAAAGTTTGGCGGTGTAGTGCCTGAAGTGGCTTCGAGGAAGCATATAGAGAACATAAGTCAGGTCATAGATTTGGCTTTGGGTGAGGCCGGCCTGAGGTTTGACGATATAGGCGGAATAGCTGTCACTCATGGCCCGGGTCTGGTAGGAGCTCTGCTCATTGGACTGACTACTGCCAAAGCATTGGCTTATGCCAGGAAGCTGCCTCTTATTGGTGTCAATCATATAGAGGGACATATATATGCAAATTTTATTCAGCATAAGGAGCTGGAACCTCCTTTTGTATGCCTTGTGGCTTCAGGAGGGCATAGCCATATAGTCAATGTCCGATCCTACGGCAGCTATGAGATAATGGGCATGACAAGAGATGATGCTGCAGGAGAAGCTTTTGACAAGATAGCAAGAGCTTTAGGTCTGGGTTATCCCGGCGGACCGCTGGTAGATAAGATAGCCAGGGAAGGAAATCCCCATGCTATAGATTTTCCCAGAGCCTACTTGGAAGAAGGCAGCTATGATTTCAGCTTCAGCGGATTAAAATCTGCCGTCTTAAATTTCTTGAACAGCTTATCTATGAAAGGCAGTTCGCCAAATATTCCGGATGTGGCAGCAAGCTTCCAGCAGGCTGTAGTGGATGTCTTGTCGGATAAACTCATTGCAGCCGCCGAAGAGAAGAAATCGCCTTATGCGGTGCTGGCAGGCGGTGTGGCCGCAAACAGCAAGCTGAGAGAAGAACTCAGCAATAAAGGGTTGGAAAAGGGAATAAAGGTATTATACCCGGACCTGATACTATGTACGGATAATGCGGCCATGATAGGCAGTGCCGGTTATTATAAGCTTATGCGGGGGGAAATATCAGAGATGAACCTCAATGCGGTGCCTAATTTGACGCTGTAGGAGAATGGAAAGCGATTTATTATTTATTACTTGTTGATTAATAATTTCAATTTGGTATAATAATATTAAAGAGACTGCCACAAATGTGGTTGCCTCATATGAGATTCAGTTTAACTAAACCCCCTGCAAGGCACTGCAGGGTGGTTTTATTTTGGTATCCTACTTCTTAAAGAATATCGACATTATCGAAATTATTAAAGATAGTAACGCTATTATAAACATCCCAAAGGTTAGCATTATTGTTATAGTGTCATTAGATGTTTTTTTCATAGCCTCACCTCCTTAGTGAAAGGAGGCAAACCACACCTGCAACAGTCTCCAATATATTCTACCATATTAGTGCATACAATTCATTAGAAATAACATTAGTTTCCGTGTCTTTCAGTGAAAGATTAAGTGTTAATCCGTGTTCTCCGTCCCCCCTCGACCTAAAAGGAATACCCTAATGCCAGNNCTGAGTTCTGAGTTCTGAGTTCAAATAAAAATTGACACTGTCTTAAAATAAAAGTATAATTGTATACAATAATACAAATATACGAATACGAAGGGGGTCTCTCTATGTACAAAGCTACTTTAATACCCGGTGACGGCATAGGTCCGGAAGTAATAAGTGCAGCAACTTCGGTGATCGAAGCTGCAGGAGTTGATATCAAATGGGATGAAAAGCAGGTAGGGCAGGCAGCTATGGCTAAGTACAATAATCCTTTGCCTGAGGACACCATTAATTCTATTGAGATCAACAGGATAGCCCTTAAGGGTCCAACTACCACGGAAATAGGCAAAGGCTTCAGAAGTGCCAACATAAGCTTGAGGCAGAGACTGAACCTGTATGCAAATATAAGGCCCATTAAGACTATTGAGGGTGCTAAAACAAAATATAAAGGCGTAGACCTTGTTATATTCAGAGAGAATACAGAGGATTTATACATGGGCATAGAACATATGATAGGAAAGGATGCGGCAGAATCCATCAAGATCATAACGAGAGAGGCATCGGAGAGGATCGCCTCCATGGCTTTCAGCTATGCGGTGAAAGAAAAACGAAAAAAAGTTTCCTGTGCTCATAAGGCAAACATCATGAAGCTCAGCGACGGGCTTTTCTTATCCAGCGTCAGAAGCGTTGCCGGCAAATTCCCTGATATTCAATACGAAGAAGTGATTGCCGATGGTCTATTTATGAATATGGTAATGAATCCTCAAGACTATGATGTGCTGGTATTGCCGAATCTCTATGGAGATTTATTATCGGAAATGAGTGCCGGCTTAGTAGGCGGACTCGGAGTTGTACCGGGTGTAAATATAGGCGTAGAAGCTGCGGTATTTGAGCCTACCCATGGGACGGCTTTGGATATAGCAGGCCAGGGCATAGCCAACCCCACGGCTGCAATTTTATGCGGTGTAATGCTTCTGAGGCATTTAGGAGAGAAGGCTGCAGCAGAGAGGATTTATAACAGCGTATCCCGGGTCATAAAAGATGGCAAACATGTGACGAGAGACTTGGGCGGGACTGTTTCTACTCTCGATATGACGAAGGCTATAATTGATAATTTATCCGATAGATAAACGGCGGGTGATTTAATGGNNAGGGCACAAATATATGAGAAGATCCGCCAGGACATCCTGGATGGAAGATATGAAAGAGGTGAAAGCCTCATAGAGCAGAAACTGGCACAGGAGTTTGGCGTAAGCCGAACGCCTGTAAGAGAAGTTTTGCGCCAGCTTGAGCTGGATGGCTTGGTCGGAAGCATACCGAACAGGGGAGTATTTGTTATAGGCATCACTCAAGAAGATATAGAGGATATCTATGAAATAAGGCGAAGGATCGAAGGTCTGGCTGCTTTATGGGCGGCGGATAAAATGACGGAAGAGGAATTCGCTGAACTGGAGAATATATATAACCTTATGGAATTCTATACCCCTAAGCATGATGTTTCTCAAGTAGCAAAGCTTAATACTCAGTTTCATGAAGTAATTTTCAAAGCATCCCACAGCAAATACCTAAAAAACATGCTGAGCAACTTTCAGGCCTATATTCAGTGGGCCAGGTATGCTTCCCTCAAGGTGCCCGGCCGCATGGAAGCTGCCCTTGTAGAGCATAAGGGCATCTTGGAGGCCTTCAGGCAAAAGGACAGGCTTTTAGCCGAAAAGCTCATAATGGAGCATGTTGCAAATTCCAGCAAAAATATCAAGACAGCACAATAGAAAGCGGGCCGGCTATTGGATGTCGGCCCACTCTTCCAGCAGTTCATCTATTTGAGCACATAAAATTTCTTTTTCTTCGCTAAGTTCGTTGCACTTGATATGATCTGAGTATATATCAGGCTGTTCCAAGAGCATATCGATTTCTTTTATTCTGGCTTCAGCGATTTCTATTTCCTTTTCAATAGTCTCCAGGCGTTTTTGCTGGCGCCTTTCCTTAGCTTTCTCCTCCTTCTGCTTCAGCCAATCATTTTTAACTTCCGAATTTTTTTCAGATTCGCTTGTGCCGCCATCATCAGTATCGAACAATTCTCTCTTTTTCAGATAATAGGAGTAGCCTCCGTCGTACAGCTTGCCTCCTTGGGAAGTAAGCTCCACTACCTTGGTAGCCACCTTATTGAGGAAGTATCTGTCATGGGATATAAAAAGCACAGTGCCGCTGTAGCCGGACAGAGCCGCTTCCAACACGCCTTTTGACTCCATATCAAGGTGGTTGGTAGGCTCATCCAGCAAAAGAAAATTAGCCTTTGAGAGCATGAGCTTCAGCAATGCTATCC
>DPSW01000182.1 GCA_003527145.1 Clostridiaceae bacterium
CTTGCTCAATCTTTCATCAATGATCCTCAGCCTGTTAAGCTCTAGATTCAATTCCTCGCTGCGGCCGCAGTTCTCCAACGCTCCCACCGGATAGGTTTCGATACATCCGTCTAATTCCGGCAGCATGACAGATATCAGAAATTCTGAAGGGTTCAATCCACTGGGGGAGCTGAGCCATTCCTCTTCCTTTTTCTTGGTCATGAGAAAGGGATGAAATATAGGAGCACCTATATCTCTTAGAAGCTCAACCGCAGCTTCCGCATCCCCTCCCATAGGCCCGGCGCCCAATCTGAAGGACATAAGGTTTATTATAATATCAGGCTTTCTTCCTGCTGCTTCCTTTAGTATTCCTTCCAGCCTCTTCATGTCGGTTATATTGGTTTTATTAAAAGCTATAGGCATAACATTGGAAAAGCCCTCCAGCTTATTCAATATATCTACGACGCATTCCTTGATCCTGTTGGGATAATTGTGGCCGTAAAACAACACCGCTGTAAGGGGTTTGCCCTCTGCAATTGAATATCTTTTTCTATAGTCCTTAAAATCATCAAAGTATCTTTCCCCTGCCGGATCAAAAATTCCAAAGTCCTCCCATTCCCTTGCTGCATCTGGTTTTGGAAGGCTCTTAACATTTCCGTAATCCCTAAGTATAAGGAGCACCATGTTTTTTACTTCTTCTAGACCTGCATTCCTCCAGTACTTGCCTATTTGAATGAAATTTTTAATATCTCTGAGCTTACCTATGGGTACTATTCTTCCTGCTTTCTCTGCCACATCCATCATCTTTTGAACCGCTTCCATAGATACTTCTTTTTTCTTCGAGGGCTCCTTTTGTCCCATGCCTCCTTTAGAAAAATCATCCCAATTCAGGCTTCCCAGCCGCAAATATTCTTTGCCCCCATTGCCTATAGGCAGGATGCAGCCTTTACAACGCGTCAAAGAAGCAAGGGTCTTTTCTATCACTAAAGCCGTTGCCCCCATTAAATCTATGATGACAAAGTCAGAGCTTTCTATATCCTTTCCCATCTGCTCCAATCTTTCGTCCTTCATAGGCAGGTAAGCGAAATATACCTTCAAATCCAATATGTTTCCGTATTCTTTCTTGAAGCTGCCATAAAAGCTTGCCAGATCTTCAATTGCAGCATTGGATACGGCTATAACAGTTATTTTGTACATCTTATCACCGCCTTTTATTGAACGGGACTTCATTGTTATGAAAGTCCAGCTCCATTGTCATCCTGAGGTCTTTGTTTGAAGTATCTTATTATTTAAGATTCTTCAGTCGCTTTGCTCCTTCAGAATGACAGGAAATTTTATTTTTCCCATAGGCAATAAAAAAACCCTTCTGCTCTATCATGATACAAAAAGGCTTATAAATGCAGCATCTGCACTTCTAATGACCTCTCCCGTACCTCGCAGGATCCGCATTATTGCATGGCAAGCAGGTCTTCTGACTCAGGATTCATCNNNNCGGCGGGACCGTACAGGATTTTAACCTGTTTCCCTTTTAAGCCGGCTTTTATACCGGACACTTGCAATACTGATATTAAATTTTCTTATTATATCAAGACTCAATGCCTTTCCTTGCTTGTATTCCCGTTCTGTAGTAATGCTTTATTTCCTTCATTTCAGTTACCAAATCAGCCATATCAATGAGTTCTTGGGGAGCATATCTTCCGGTTATAATTACTTCAATATTCTCTGCCTTTTCTTCCAGTATATTTATTACCTCTTCTACTGAAAAAAGCTTATAATATATTGCCACATTCAGTTCATCTAAAACCACTATGTCATAGCTCTTGTTCTTTAATACGTCAGCTACAGTTCTAAGACCTTTCTCAGCTGCCAATATATCCTCTTTTACAGGATCGTTGAATATAAAACAATTACGCCCGAATTGATGTATTTCAAAATTCGGCAAATAATTTGCAGCTTTTAATTCGCTATATTCCATGCCTTTAATAAACTGTCCAAAATATACTTTTTTACCTGCACACACAGCTCTTAGGGATAATCCTAATGCGGCAGTAGTCTTACCCTTACCATTACCTGTATATATTTGGATTTGCCCCTTATCCATGTTACCTCCTCCTTTATTTCGCCCTAATGAACGACAAAATCCCCATATCCTCGGATGGATATGGGGACTCAAATATTAACAATATACTATGCAAATACAAGACAGGACTCTCCCCTTCCCTCCGAAGGTCACTCGGTCTAAAGAATCAGGCAGGTCTCCTGGCTTTCGCATCATTCTACTCTCAACACCTTCCCAGATAGCTCCAGTGGTATAGGTTGATTTCGTACACGATTACAGTAGCGGGGGCTGCAACGGTTTTGCACCGTTTTCCCTATTAATCTAAATTAAGAACCTAATGCTTATTATTAAGTTTTCATTTCAATACTAGCACATGTAAAACAAAACTGCAATACGGAAATCTGATAGCAGTTAAACATTATCAAAAGTAAAACTAAAAGGCTGTGCTTCAGTGTTGAACTAAAGACACAGCCTTTTTTAAAGCTGAACGAAATCTCGTCTAACAGTTGCAGTCCAGCGGTTTTTGAGTGATCAATTTGTTTGCAAACAAAACCTCTACTGCCTTTTCATAATCTTCATCGGCAGTGAGTATTATAGGACCTGTGCATCCCATACCGCTCTCTGAGTAAATGCCTTCTTTCGCCAATTCGGCTACAGCGTTTTCCAGTTCAAGTATATCTACTCCTGCAATGGATTTTGTAACCACCTTTTTATCAGGCATCTTAATTTCTGCAGGTGCAGCCTTTTTAGCTTCTGCCGTTATTCCTTTGAGTATTTCATCAAGGCCTGCCTTCCTGGCTTTATCGAACTCTTTCTTTGCCACCTCAGTCAGCTTGCCTTGGGCGCATGAAGCTGCGTATCTGAGTGCTTCACTTACTACAGGAGCACCTGAAGCCCTGGATAGTATGCAGATTATTTTATCGTAGCCATCACCTACACCAGGACCATATCCGTAGCCTAAGGATTCATAGCTGCCTCCCGTGGTGAAGGCTGAAAATATTTTCATCATTATATTCCCTGTCAATGTATCCAGTACCATTACATCAGATGCTGCCGCCAAAAGATCGTTTCCTCTCATGATGCAGCCGCCGTCGGATCTTACGGATTCAGAAAAGTTGATGTCATAGCCTTTTTCTTTAAGCTCCTTTAGTGCTCTTTCTACCTGTCTTGCTCCGTCAACATTGAGTATACCGACAGTAGGATTTGCAATGCCCAGAGCCTTTGCCGTTATTATTCCGTAGAGAGCATTTTTCACCATGCCTTCAACTCTATGAGTGGATGAGGTGCCTGTAGTGGTCGCCAGGATCAGCTCCTTGCCGAAGCCGGGAGTTATGACTCTCCCAACGGTAGAAACTCCTATAGGGAAGCTGTAGTGCATCGTGACAGCAGAGTCCAGTTCGCCCTTATCCAGCATCTCATCCATTTTCTTATGCATCTCATCTTCTGATGCGACTTCAACTACTCTAAGGGAAGTATCAACCTTGGGCCCAATGAGTACAATTTCGAAATCATTATACTTTTTGGCTGCCAGCTCCGCACCCCTTACCAACTCCTCGGTGCCGTGCTCGCTGCCCATGGTAGTGAGTCCGACTTTAACCTTGCTGCCGAAATTTCCAGTCATTATAGCATCGGCAACCTCGTTAAATACCTCCCCTATCATGGTTTTTATATTATCCATATCATTCACCCCTACTTTCCGTTAAGTAAGAATGCTGCAAATTCTTTCATTGTTTCTGCTACCATTCCCTTGATCTCTTCTTTAGACACTGCTCCTATTTCTTCAACTTTTCCAGGGTTCTTTTCCATAACTATAGATACGCCGTCAAACAAGTTGGTCATTCTTCCTAGGAAAAGGCTTCCCTTTCCAACTATCATAGCCCTGTCTATTTTGCCTTCCATGATCATCTTCCTTCCGGCACCCACAAAAGGAACTCCCGAGGGTATATGACCTTGTGTCGGTGCAAAGCCCGGCATTCCATGTTCTTTTATAAAGGTAGGCATATAAGCTCTGTCTATGTCGCCGCGCTTTGCTCCCAAAGCAGCGATNNTGGTACGTCTCCGGCGCCGGCAGGCTCAGTGATTTCAGGAGTCTGCATTTCTACAGAATATTTGTTGATGTCGGTTATCTTGAGTCCGTTTTTATCCAGCGGCTTGGTGATAAGGGATTCCATAACTGCCTGAGGTGATGATCCTGTACCTACAGTATGTCTTCCTACAATATCAGTTCTTAGAACAGGGCTTACACCATCATCCTCAGTAACCAATATGGCAAAGGTTCCAAGGCAATCTTCCAGTATTGGCAAATCTTTGTTTACATGGTCTCTTCCATTCATACCAAGCTTTGCAGTAGCTCCTCCGGCAACGATTGCCACACTCTTATATACTCCGGACTTTACCAATGCAGCAGCATTTATCAATGAATGGGTGGGTGCTGCACAGAAGCCTCTTGTATCCGAGCCTGTAGCTGATACCAATCCGGCAACCTCAGCTATAGCCTTCGCAAAGTTTCCTCCGCCTCTCTGATTCATATCGCCGCATGCTTCTTCGGAGCATTCGATAACATATTCAATGGAGTCTGCAGGGATATTATTTCTATAAACGAGATTTTTTAAAGCTATAACTGCTGAGGCCTTAACCACTATNNCATGGGCGGCTTTAACACAGCCTACGACCTTGCCGTTGAAATGAAGGGGCTCTGCACCTTCTGAAAGCTTCTTCTCTATGTCTGCGGCATCAAAGCCTTCTTTGATCTTTGCGATTTCAGCTTCTGTGAAATAAGGCTTTTTAGAAAGCTTTGCTTTTGCAGAATCGGAAAATTCTTTTTCAAGCATGATCAGATCAAAAGCGTCGCATAGTTTCATCACTATATACAATTCGTCTTGGGGAACCATTTCACCCATTTTGCCTTCTTCTTTTCCATCTTCCACAAGGTTTTTATACCAGGGTCTGGGAATATTATTCAAGTCATCAGGTAAAATATTTCCTATATAAGCTTGGTTTGGAGCATATTTAACCGCTTCCTCATAGCTTCTCAGGTGACTTGGAACTTTCTTTAAAAATTCAGAATTCGGGTTGGCATCATGCTCGGAAGAACAAGTAGTTCCATAGTGCATAACCATGTCAGGCGTATGAACTAGCACATATGCTGCCCCTTTTACTACAGGCGTTGTCATTTAATTACACCTCCGAATATATTTCTTAAAAAAGGGTGGTATCACACCACCCTTTAAATTATTTATCAAATACTGTCTGACCGTGAACTTCTGTTTCCAGTGCTTTTAACGCCTTAAGAACGATTTCTCTTCTTATGGCTTTCTCATCAGCTTTGCTGAGAGCAGGATTTCCGAGCGGATGCGGAATTGCTATGGCCGGAACTATCCTGTTTGCTCCAACTGTCAATGAAATCGGAACAACCGTGCAGATGTGAACCACGGGTATCCCTGCTCTTTCAATTTCTTTTACCATCGTTGCGCCGCAACGAGTGCAGGTGCCTCAGGTAGAAGTAAGTATAACTGCCTGAACTCCGTCTTTCACCAATTCTTGAGCAAAGGTAGAAGCAAATTTCTTAGCATTAGCAACGGAGGTTCCATTCCCTACCGTAGTATAGAAATATCTATGAAGTTTGCCTATTACTCCTTCTTTTTCAAGGTCTCTTAACACATCGACAGGAAGAACTCTGTCTGCATCTTGGTTTGCATATACAGGGTCATATCCGCCGTGAGCTGTTTCGTATGTTTCTTCTGTAAGATCCATAACG
>DPSW01000337.1 GCA_003527145.1 Clostridiaceae bacterium
TGTTGATAGAAGCATAGCAGACTCTAACGAATTCATCCGAAGCAATGTAATGGGAGTTCAAATACTTCTGCAGTGCGCTCTGGATTCAAGCATAAAAAAATTTGTGCAAGTATCCACCGATGAAGTTTATGGTCCTGCNNAGCTCCTTTATCGCCCAGAAATCCATACGGAGCCAGTAAGGCTGCGGCTGATTTGCTGGTGCTTTCTTTTTACAGCACCTATGGTCTGCCTGTAAATATAAGCCGGTGCACAAATAATTATGGGATGGGCCAGCATGGAGAAAAATTCATCCCCAAGGCTATAGCCCATTTGCTGAAGGGAAAAGCTATCCCTATTTATGGTGATGGCAGGCAGATAAGGGATTGGCTTTATGTAGAGGATCACTGCCGTGCATTGGGAAGTATATTGTTTAAGGGTATGCCCGGTGAGATATATAATATCTCTGCTTATAATCCTGTAGAAAATATTGAGCTTATAAAGCTGATAATAAAATATATGAATGATATGCAAGAAGGGAGCCTCGGGCAATTAAAACACCTGATAGCCTTTGTAGAAGATAGAAAGGGGCATGACAGACGGTATAGCATAAATTCAGAAAAGATAAGGACGGATTTGGGTTGGGAGCCATTAATGCCCTTTGAGAAAGGATTATATGACACAATCAGATGGTATGGGAAGGACTTGGCAAAATAAGCTGTATTTTGGTGATGTGTATGAAAGGTGTAGTTTTAGCCGGAGGCAGAGGAACCAGGCTTTTGCCCTTGACAAAAAATAAGAATAAGCATTTGCTGCCTTTGGGAAAAGAGCCTATGATATTTAATCCTGTTAAACAGATGATATATTCGGGAATTAAGGAGATCATGGTTATTACCGGTGAAGATGCGATTGATGAAATGAGAGGATTGCTCATTAAATATATGGGTTCTGTCTGCCGGTTTTCTTTTGTTGTTCAGCCTGCTGCCGGAGGCATAGCTGAGGCTCTTTTGCTTTCTGAAGAGTTTTCAAATAATGAACCTTTATTGGTGATACTTGGAGATAATATCGCTGCCCATTCAATTAAGCCCTATGTAGACAAGTATAGAAAACGGAAAGCAGGAGCCATGCTGCTTCTCAAAGATGTAGATGACCCCAAGAGATATGGCATTGCAGGCTTTTGTGATGGGAAGCTGGCAAATATTGTTGAGAAGCCGGTTAGTCCCGAAAGCTCCTTTGCAGTTACGGGTATTTATATGTATGATCATAATGTTTTTCAATATATAAGAGAGACAAAGCCCGCTAATGGAGGAGAATGGGGGATCACGCCCGTTAACCTCAGATACCTGCAGGCAGGCCGTTTAGCTTATGAAAAGCTGAGAGGCTTTTGGATAGATGCAGGTACTGTTGAATCCTATCATTATGCCCATGAGATGCTGTTAAGGATTGAAAATAAAATAATTTGCGGTGATGAATATGAGGATACCCTTCAATAAGGAATATCATTTCCAATGTGAAATCCAATATATAAAGGAAGTGCTGGACAAAGGGGCCACGGCAGGTGATGGTTCTTATACAAAGCTTGTTGAGGAGCTGCTGGAGACCAGCTTCGATTTTTCCAAAGTGTTTATGACCACTTCCGGGACTCATGCTCTGGAAATGGCAGCCATTGCTTTGGATCTTAAAGTCGGTGATGAAATCATAATGCCTTCCTATAATTTCCCTTCCATGGCTAACAGTGTAGTCTTAAGAGGTGCAATGCCGGTATTTGCCGAGATCAGTGAAGATACCATGAATATTGATGCTGCTGATATTGAAAGGCGGATCACGGATAAAACAAAGGGCATATATGTCATCCATTATGCCGGTATAGGCTGCGATATGGACAGCATCATGGACCTAGCTTCCCAATATAGGCTTTATGTTGTGGAGGATGCGGCTCAGGCCGTAAATGCAGCTTACAAGGGAAGATATCTCGGAGGCATTGGATATATGGGATGCCTCAGCTTTCACGGTACTAAAAATTATATTTCCGGAGAGGGAGGAGCCCTTGTATTTAATTCTGAAGATGAATCAATGAAGAGGTTCTTGGAAATCGTCAGGCAAAAAGGCACCAACAGAATGGATATGATAAGGGGGCAGGCCTCAAGCTATAGGTGGATGAATGCAGGCTCCAGCTATTGCCCCTCTGAGGTATTGATGGCAATGCTGTATGGACAGCTTAAAAACCTTGATTTTGTCAAGGCTGCCAGATGCCGTATATTCAACATATATATAGAGCAGCTCTCTGATTTGGAAGATAAAGGCATTATTAAGCTGATGAAGGTGCCTTACGGATGTGAACCCAATTATCATATCTTCTATATACTGCTTAAAAATGAAAAGGAAAGAAGCAGGGTACAGGCAGAGCTTAAGGAAGCCGGAATAGGCACTGCTTTTCATTTTATGCCCTTGCACAGCTCGCCTATGGGGAGGTCCTTAGGGTTTAAGCCAGAAGATTTNNAATGGAAGTTAATGAGGTGGAATATGTGGTCTGTAATTTGAGAGAATCCCTAATGAGGTAATATTTATGAAAAAATGTATTTCTGTAGTAGTACCTGTATATAACAGTCAAAATACTCTTGAGGAACTTGCTTCGCGGATAATCAACGCAATAAATGCAATGGATATTAACATTGAGCTGATTTTTGTGGATGACTGCAGCAAGGATGAAAGCTTTAGCATCATGATGAGGATTTATGATAGCTTTCCCAAAACAAAGATAATCAGACTCCAATCAAATTATGGCCAGCAGAATGCATTGCTATGCGGCATAAGACATGCACAGGGTGATTATATCATTACTATGGATGATGATTTGCAGCATCCTCCGGAAGAAATCCCAAAACTTATGAATAAGATAATGGAGGGCTTTGATGTTGTATATGGCATACCCAAAGAAAAAATGCATAGGAAATATAGAAATTTCGGCTCCATGCTTACTGACAGACTATTTAATATAATATGCAGGAAGCCTTCTGGAGCACGTGTAAGCAGCTTTAGGGTCATGACAAGCGACATAGCAAAGAAAGTTCAAAAATGCAGCAAATCATTTGTATATATATCTGCCATTACACTGGAGCATACAAAAAATATAGGAAACGTCACCGTGATGCACAACAAAAGGGCCATAGGCCGTTCAAATTATAACTTTATAAAGCTTTTCAAATTATTCATAAAGTTGGCATTATATTATTCTTGTGCAGGGAATATGAAGCTTCTCAATAGGAAGCCTCAATATATCATTTCGGATGTAAAACCATGAGGAGGGCTTTTATGAACATATTGATTTTAGGAGGCGGCAGTTGTCAGCTGAACGCTGTAAAAAGATGCAAGGACAGAGGCTGCAAGGTAGTTGTAGCGGACTATCTGGAAAATGCTCCGGGGAAAAAATATGCAGATCATTCCGATATGGCCAGCACCTTTGATGGAGAGGATTGCTTGAAAGTAGCTTTGAAATATAGTGTTGACGGTGTTTTTACATTAGGAACCGACCAGCCTGTTTATACGGCGGCATATGTTGCAGACAAACTCGGACTCCCTTTCTTTATTGATATAGATACAGCCAAGGCTGTGACCAATAAAAAGGTGATGAAGGATATTTTCATCAAAAACAATATTCCTACCATCAAATACAAGATACTCAAAGAGGATTTCTCTTGTGACGATATTAATGGGTTAAAGCCTCCTTTTGTCATAAAACCCTTGGACAGCCAAGGGCAAAGNNTTTCCCGTGAGAAAGAGATCCTTGCGGAGGAATTTTATGAAAGCGATGAAATTACAGTAAGCGGTTGGGTTAAACAAGGACAGCCTCATATACTGACTGTTACCGATAGAGTGACCTTTTCAAGGGGAAAGCATATCGGAATCTGTGCTGCTCATAGATATCCTTCCAAGTATTTAAAGGAACGCTTTGAAGAAATAAAGGATATAACGAATAGGATCACTGAGGCATTTGGAATCAAAGAAGGCCCCATATATTATCAAATGCTTATAGGAGATCAGGGTGTCTTGGTCAATGAGATTGCCTGCCGTATAGGAGGGGCCTATGAGGATATATTCATTCCTCACATAACGGCTGTCCCTGTCTTGGATATGCTCATAGACGGCAGTCTTGGCCTTGAAATAGACTACAGCTTATTGGACCGTTACGATATTTTGAAGTCCAATTCCTATCTTGCTGTCTATATGCTGTTTATAAAACCGGGTAAAATCGGTCTTATGACAAGAATGGAGGAAATACTTTCTTTACCGGGAGTAATAGGAGGCAGCTATAACTTTGCCGAGGGAGATTGCATAGGTGAAATCAGTGATGCAAGATTCAGAGCAGGAGCTGTAATAATATCCGGTAAAGATGAGGAAGAATATATTCATAATGTAAAAAATGCACTGGACCATATAAAGATAAAAGATGAAAAAGGAAGAGATCTTTTAATAAGG
>DPSW01000209.1 GCA_003527145.1 Clostridiaceae bacterium
AACATTTCCCTTGTTGCAAGGCATCATAATCTTTCTAAAACTACTGTGTACGGTTGGATAAAAGCTGGGGTCAGTTCAGCAGACCCTCATTATTTTCACTTTTTCAAGCCGTACAGCAGTATTTTAAAGTGGTCCATAACTTGCTCCTTCAAATCGAAATCGGGATAACGAATACACCATTCAAAGGTAATACCTCTGATAGATAGAATCAAGTGTTTTGCCAGAGAATCAACAGGTAAGTCTTCTCTTATCTCTCCCTGACGAACTCCTCTTTCCAATACTTCGGTAAACATTTTATAGAGCTCCCTGTTATAGCTCATAGCAGATTCTGTGTTGATAGTTTTTGTTAAGTGGGCTTTATAGAGTATCCTCATATTTTCAAATCCAATATTTATAACTATAAAATCGGAGATTTTTTCTGTCAAAAGAATAAGAATATCAAGGGCGGACTTACTGTCGGAATGAGTTATCAAAAAGGATTTATAATCTATATCTGCTATGTTTGTGTAATCATTGACCAAAGCAGCTGCCAGAGCGTCCTTGGATTCAAAGTGCACATAAAAAGCACCTTTGGATACTGCTGCAGCTTCTACGATTGAATCCACGCTTACATTTTCAAATCCATGTTTTATAACTAATTGCCGGGCGGCTTCATAAATTTTCTTTTTTGTTTCGATCGCCTGTAGTTTTCTTTTGCTCATGCTTTCTTTTTTCATCTTTTTTCTCCTTGTAAAATTGACTTTTATATGCAAACACAATATAATGACTATAGTATGTGACTAAAGTCATTAAAGCTATCAAAAATAATTATACCATATATTTTATATTTTTTGTAGCCATGTTTCTATAGCCGAAATAAGATTGTGCCTTTTATTGTGAGGCATTAAAGGGGGAAATCATTATGAAATTATGTAAGAAAGTCATTAGTATTGCTCTTGCTTTTATTCTGGTTTTTACTGGCTTGCCTCTTCAGTTTATGAATTTTGACGCAATTCCATATGCCTGNNATACAGAGAATCTGCAATTGAATGGCGATTCCCTGATTGAAGACAATGCCATAAAGTTTGAAAGCGGTGGGGGCACTGGAGAAAGCGTCTTTACCAAAGACAAGGTCACCTTAGGCACGGACCTTTCCTTTAGTACAGCTTTTTCTTTCAGAAATACATCACCATTCACGCCCGCAGCCGGAACAAAAGGCGGATTTACCTTTACCCTGCAGTCGGTTGGCAATACTGCAGCCACAAATGATTTCCACGATGAAAGTATTGAGCCCAGTCTTAGTATTGCTTTTACTTCGGATTATATGGAGACAGGCAGTACAGCCAGCTTAATTCAGCAGTTCGGGAATTTGCGTCTTGCTTCTCTGACTGGCTTTAAGTTAGCTGGGGGGCCCATAACCCGTTGCGAGATATCTGCTGTGCCATACATTGATGGAGATTTCAACAGCGCCACATCCCGATGGCCGATAGATACATATTATGCGGTTGATGAAACGTCCCAATATTATAATGTATGGATCGGGTACGACGGTGTAGAAAAGTCTCTTTATAGTTTGTACTTAGGTCCCTCGGGCGAGTATACATATTTTAGCAATAGTTTGGATCTTTCTGATAAAACGGTTACAAATGAAGTATATGCAGGTTTTATGGGATCATTGGGAAATGCCGGTAATACAAGTGAAATCGGCAGTTGGTACTTCGAAAACGATTTGAGCATTATCGATGAAGCCATAGTAGATGCCGATGCAGCTTGGCTGACCGACGAGATGGAAATACTTGAAGATAACCCTGTTGATAATTTCTTTCTCCCTCTTATTGGCCAATACGGAAGCATCATCAGCTGGGCATCCAGCAATACCGATGTGGTGGAGGCAGATGGAACGGTAAAACCACCATCTCTGGAGCAGGGGAACCAGACTGTGACACTGGCAGCAACGATAACAAAAGGATCTGCAGAGCGGAAAACAAGATCTTTTACAATTACAGTTAAAGTGCCTGATATTGATATAGTAACTGCAGATTGCGACTGGCTTACTAATTCCAGGATACTGAATGAGAATGATGCTATGGATAATATTGTTTCCGATTTATTTCTTCCCACCTCCGGTTGTTGCGGAAGCACCATAAGTTGGTCTTCCACCAATACTGTCGTGGTGGATTGGGATGGAACTGTGTCCAGACCTGCCTATAACGATGGCGACAAGGAGGTTACCCTTACGGCTTATATCACTATGAATACGGTGACATTGGAAAAGACTTTCAATATCACTGTAAAAGCATTGGGAATGACCGATGAAGACATCATGCAAGCCGACTATTCATGGCTGACCAGTACACAGCTGCTGAACGGAAATGCTGATTTAAATTATGTGACGGCGGATATAAACCTTCCCACATCCGGTCAGTATGGAAGCACCATCAGTTGGACATCCGGCAATGACGCGCTTGTGGATACGGAAGGAAAGGTAACAAGGCCGGCATATACAAATGGGGATGAGACTGTAACCCTGACAGCAACAGTAAGCAAGGGGGCATTCACCAAAACAAAAGAATTCACAGTCACAGTAAAAGCACTTGAGCAAACCGATGCTGAAATTCTCGAGGCAGATAAAGAATGGCTGACAGAACTTCAAATTCTAAATGGCA
>DPSW01000076.1 GCA_003527145.1 Clostridiaceae bacterium
TCCACCTTCCGTGGCAGCGGCTATCAATCTTTCCAGCAAGTCTCCGTCTACGAAGGCTCCAAGGCTAAGGGGCACCAGGTCTATGCCTGCCCTCAATATTTTCTCGCCGACGGCTTCCAAAGCCTCCTGGGAAGCCACTTCTACTACCGCATCCAGGTCATAGTTGAAAAGCTCTTCCGTGTCTGTTACCCAGGGAAGTGCGTATTCAGCAACCTTATCTCTTCCCTTTGAATGCTCCGAACGGCCGCATACTACTACGATTTCGGCATTGCCAACCTTGCCTGCCATAACATTGTCCAGTACAAAGCCTCCTATAGTACCGGCGCCTATTAAGCCTACTCTTCTTTTCTTAGTCACTAGGCTTCCTCCTTTAAAATTATTCTTAGCTATATGAGAAATTAATTTGCAGGAACTTCAATTCCCTTTTCTTTATAATACTTAATTGCTCCCGGATGATAAGGAACTCCGCCTATGTTTTTAACATTGTCCAATGTAATATATTTTGCAACTGAGTGAACGTCTTTTTAGTTTTCTCCATTTTCAAATATTGCTTTGACTACATTATAAACTGCATCTTCAGAAAGATCCGGCTGGCATACCAAAGTGATCCAAACTGCAAATGTGGGTATATCTGCATCTAATGATTTATAGGCATCCTTTTCTATGACAGCTTCTACATAATATGGCTCGGCTGTAAATTTCCTGATTTCTTCAGAAGTCAATGGTATAAATTTAACCGGATGCGTTGTTTCCAGATCTACTATCCAAGGTGCAGGTGCTGCTGTATTAACTATTGCCGCATCAATGGAACCATCTCTGAATGCATCTGTAGTCTCGCCAAATGACAGGTATTGAGGTAGTATGTCTTCCATAGATAATCCCAGAGTCTTTAATATCACTTCATTGGTTGCCAATATTCCGCTTCCCGGCGAGCCTACGGAAACCTTTTTGCCTTTCAAATCTTGAAAGCTGTTTATCGGCGAATCTTTTAATGTAACAACCTGAACAACATTGGGATACATGGGCAGAACAGCTGTTACACCAACAGGCTTATCAAATTGTTTTTGCCCGGCCAAAATAAGGAAGTGCCAGGCACGACGTTTAGACTGTTATTCACTTTTACTCTCATTTCTATAGATCATGTCTTTTATTGAGCTTTCTGTTATGCTGATGTTATGTGCGATTTCCTTATATGTATATCTCAAGGCTAATGCCGCTCTTGCATATTCCAGCTTGTATTGTGTCAGTCTTCTTTGCCTTGAACCTGATTTTACCAATGCATAATCTTCTTCACTGATTCCCGTTTCTATCAGTATCTCATCCAACCGTTTTCGTTCCTCTGTTTTTTTCCTGCTTAGACACATAAGCTGGTACGCTTCATCTCCGATAATTTTCTCTTTTGAATAGTCCTTTTCCTCTCTCTCAGACATCAGCTCCATATATTTCTTCACCGCTTTATTCCTGTCAGCATCCAGCATGTTAAGCACAATATCCACGTTTACGAAACCTTTGATTCCTCTTCTATAAAAAATGTCACTGCTCCATTTGTATTCGCTGACTGTCTGACATATACCCGCTTGTACCGGATTCTGATGTATATATCTCAATACCCATATCAAATATCTCTCATCTTGCACAAGAGTTGCTTTGTACCTGCCTTGGAATACATGTCCTACTCTTTTATACTTGGCATTGAAATACTTGCTGTATTTGTTATTAATCTGATGCATTATCTCCTGCAGCTTTTTATTCATTGTCTGTATCAGAATATGATAGTGATTGTCCATCAAGATATATCCGAATATTCGGTAGTTCATTCCCTCTATTGACTCTTTTAGCTGCTTGATGAAATACCCTTTATCAAAGCTTTCCTTGAATATGTATTCCTTGTTGTTACCCCGAGCAATCACATGATAAATACCACCTTTGTACTCTTCTCTCCAAGGTCTCCCCATAAAAAAACCTCCTGATACTATGCTACTTACATAATATCAGAAGGCTGTTCCTAATTCAATATCAGTCTAAACGTCGTGCCTGGCACTTATTCTTAAGTTCAAAATGAAGGAGGACGTAAGATTGCATGAAAGATAAAATTCCAACAAAGTATTGCCATACAGTCTGACGTCCCCTTGCATTAGATTTCTTGTTTTCTTTCAATAAATCTACCAAGCCTATTATTTAGAAGTACATTATCTTCTACTGCTACTTTGCCTCCTACTATCACATACTTAATACCCTCTGGTGGAATAGTAGGTTCATCAAATGTAGCCTTATCAGCAACAGTTTCAGGATTGAATATTACTATATCTGCATCAAAACCTACTTTTAATTTTCCCTTATTTGCTAACCCCAATCTTTCTGCTGGCATTACAGTCATCTTTCTTAAAGCATCTCTGAGTGATAATTTATTCATTTCTCTTACATATTTTTTGAAAACTCTTGGAAATGTTCCAGCGCCTCTTGGATGTCCCTGATTTTTTTTAAAAAATCCATCACTTCCTATCATCACAAAGGCTGCTTGTAAAGCTTTTATAACTTCATCTTCATTCATAACATAAGCTATTGCCAAAGTCGTTGGATACTCTTCCCTTAATTTCAAGAAAAGATTTTTATCACATCGTTTTCCTCTGTAAGGTCCTTCTGACAGCATTATTGAATCATAAGATTTATTCCACAACTCAAAACATCCTTCATCAAAAACAGGCGAACCTATGGATGCTTCAAAAGCATCATATGGATAACAATCTGCTAGTAAATCTATGCCTTCATCTACAGCATTTTGTACAATCTCTAGAGATTCCTCCATCATACCAAAAGCAGTACAGCTCCCTATATGAGAAATTTGCATTGGCAAAGATGTACACTTTGAAACTTCAATTAGCTCCTTAATAGAATCTATACCATACTTCGCATCTTTTCTATAATGTGCGGCTAAAAGAATATCTCTATTTTTAACCAAATCCAGCAAACTGATAATTTCTTCAAAATCTGCACCAGGAGAATATTCAAGTCCAAACGAAATCCCAATCGCTCCATCCTCTAAAGATTTATTCACTTCTTCTGCCATTTGCTTTATTTGCCTTTCACTGGCTTTTGAATAAGGATCAATATTCCCAGCAAGACCGCGAAGATACCTATGACCTACGTAACTAAGATAATTTATTGGAGCACCACAATTATTAATATAATCAGCTAATTTTTTTATACTTTGCTTATTACTGCCACAGTTTCCTGCAACAGCGGTGGTAACACCTTCTAAAATCATTTTATTTGTTACATCAAAACTATTTGTTTTTATAACATTATCTATTTCCTCTTCATGAATATGTATATCTATAAAACCTGGAGATGTAATATTTAAATTAGCATCAATTTCAATTTCCCCACTCCCATGGCAATTCCCCACATCCACAATTATTCCATCTTTTATTCCGATATCACAAGTCTTTTCTTCCCCTGTTTCCATATCAATAATTTTACTATTGATTATTTTTAAATCATACATTTTCAATACACCCCTATTATAACTTTACAAATAATTTTGCTGCTTTTAAAATGGGCCATATCCTATTACTCCTGCTATTGCTACTAATACCATTCCAGCTATAGTTAAACTAATCACCAGTTTCATTATATGTGGGAACCATTTATCGTAAGGTATATCTGCCATAGCTAAATAGAATATCATTGAAGGCCAGCACATATTTGTAATACCATCG
>DPSW01000311.1 GCA_003527145.1 Clostridiaceae bacterium
GCAGAAAATTTTATGGCTGCAGCAATTATCCGAACTGTGATTTCACTACCTGGGATGAACCCACAAAGGAAATTTGCCCAAAGTGCAAAAGTTATTTGGCAAAAAAACCAAATGGTAAACAGATAATGTACAAATGTATGAATCCAAACTGTGATTATGAGAACAAAATTGAAAAAAAGGTGTGACTATCTTGACAAAAGTTAAAGTTATAGGCGGAGGCCTGGCAGGCTGTGAAGCCGCATGGCAAATTGCAAATTCAGGCATTAAGGTGCAGTTGTATGAGATGCGGCCTAAGAAAATGACACCGGCTCATCACACAGGCATATTTGCGGAGTTGGTGTGCAGCAACTCGTTAAGATCAAATCAGTTGGAAAATGCTGTCGGCTTATTAAAAGAAGAGCTAAGGATGCTTAAATCTTTGATTATTGAAAGTGCTGATAAGAATATGGTTCCTGCAGGCGGGGCTCTTGCAGTTGATAGGGATAAATTTTCCATTTATATAAATGACAAAATAAAATCTCACCCTAATATTGAAATAATTAATGAGGAAGTAACGTTTATATCAGAGGATGAATATACTATAATCGCCACCGGTCCTTTGACCTCTGACAATTTATCAAAAAGTATAAGGGAATACCTGGGAGAGGATTACTTATATTTCTATGATGCTGCAGCCCCAATTGTTGCATATGATTCTATAGATATGGACATAGCATATAAGGCATCACGATATGGAAAGGGAGAAGATGATTATATAAATTGCCCTATGAATAAGACTGAATATGAAAACTTCTATAAAGAGCTGATTGATGCAGAAACCGCAGAACTGAAATACTTTGAAAAAGAAACTGTGTTTGAGGGCTGCATGCCTGTGGAGGTAATGGCTTTAAGAGGTCCTATGACCTTGCTTTTTGGACCTTTAAAACCTGTTGGATTGAGCAACCCAAGGACTGGGGAACAGCCTTATGCTGTAGTTCAATTAAGGCAAGACAATCAAGAAGGTACACTATATAATATGGTAGGCTTTCAAACTCATTTAAAATGGCCGGAACAAAAAAGAGTTTTCTCTTTGATTCCAGGCCTTGGAAATGCTGAATTTGTTCGATATGGGGTTATGCACAGAAATACTTTTATTAATTCTCCGAGAATACTGAAAAACACCTTGCAAACAATAAGGAATCCAAAACTCATGTTTGCAGGTCAGATAACCGGGGTTGAGGGCTATGTAGAATCTACTTCTTCAGGCATGGTTGCCGGAATCAATATGAGCAGAATAATACAAGGCAAAGATGCTGTAGAATTTCCTAAAACTACGGCACATGGAAGCTTATCCAGATATATAACGGATAGGACAATTAAAAGCTTTCAACCTATGAATGTAAACTTTGGTATATTTGAGCCTANNAGTATAGAAATAAGCAGGAAAAAAACCGGGAGTATTCCAAGATCGCATTGGAAGAACTGGATAATATAATAAAAAGTTTCTAAAAATGTTGATTATAGATACTTATTATGTTAGTATTTACTTTGAAAAAGTTTTAGACTTATAAGAATATTTTAAATATTTACTAAAAAGTCAATTGGAGGATTTCTATGTTTAACGGGACAACCATAGTTGGGGTTTTAAAAGATGGAAAATGCGCAATTGCTGGCGATGGCCAAGTGACCTTCGGACAAAATACTATTATAAAATCTACTGCAAGAAAGATACGCAGACTATATAATGGGAAAGTTTTAGTTGGCTTTGCCGGATCCGTATCGGATGCGTTTACGCTATCAGAAAAATTTGATGAAAAACTGGAACAGTATGGAGGCAATCTAAAACGAGCTGCTGTTGAATTGGCTAAAGAATGGAGAAAAGACAAGGTGCTTAGAAATCTTGAAGCTATGCTGATAGCCGGAGATAATGAAACCCTTCTGGTTGTGTCTGGCAGCGGAGAGGTAATTGAACCTGATGAAGGCGTCATAGCTATAGGATCCGGAGGAAACTATGCATTAGCTGCAGCTAAAGCATTATATCATAATACAAATTTGAATGCGGAAGAAATAGTCCGGAAATCTCTTGAGATAGCTGCATCTATATGTGTCTATACTAATAATAATATAATTGTTGAAGTCATCTAGGAGGTTTTTTATGGTTGAACTAACTCCAAAGCAGATTGTAGAAGAATTAGATAAGTATGTAATTGGCCAGGAAGGCGCAAAAAGATCTGTTGCAGTAGCACTTAGAAACAGATTCAGGAGAAATTTACTTCCGGATGAAATAAAGAATGAAATCACTCCCAAAAACATTTTGATGATAGGTCCTACAGGAGTTGGGAAGACTGAGATAGCCAGGAGGCTTGCAAAACTTGTTAATGCTCCTTTTATCAAGGTTGAAGCGACTAAGTTTACTGAAGTAGGATATGTAGGGCGTGATGTTGATTCTATAGTTCGAGATATAATTGAAACTTCAATCCGGATTGTGAAAGCAGAGAGAAGTCAGGAGGTTCAAGAAAAGGCTTATGAGCTTGCTTTAGAGCAAATCGGAAAAGTTCTGCTTCCTTCGCCGGGAAAAAACAAAAAGGATAATAATCCTTTTGAAGCATTATTTAATTATTCATCAAGGGAAGCTGAAGCAGTAATCCCTGAAGAGGATGAAAACATAACGATGAACAGATTTTATATTAAAGAAAAAATAAGAAGAGGAGAATTAAACGATCAAATCGTTGAGATAGAGGTGGAGGATAATTCATCTTCAACAATAGATATGTTTTCCGGAATTGGCATTGAGCAGATGAGCATAAACTTTCAGGATATGCTTGGAAGCATATTTCCTCCAAAGCTAAAGAAAAAAAAGATGTTTGTAAAAGATGCAATAAAAATATTAACTCAGCAGGAAGCTCAAAAGCTTATCGATATGGATAGTGTTATTGATGAGGCTATTATGAGAGCGGAGGAAAGAGGCATCATATTTATTGATGAGATTGATAAGATAGCAGGCAAGGGATATTCTACCGGCCCTGATGTTTCAAGGGAAGGGGTTCAAAGGGATATATTGCCTATCGTGGAAGGCAGTACGGTAATGACCAAATATGGTCCTGTAAAAACTGATTATATGCTGTTTATTGGAGCCGGAGCTTTCCATGTTTCAAAGGTATCTGATTTAATTCCGGAACTGCAGGGAAGATTTCCTGTTAGGGTTNNTGACTAAAGAAAATTTCCGAGAAATATTGACCAAGCCGAATAATGCTTTAATAAAGCAGTACAAAGCATTATTGCATACAGAGGGACTGGAAGTAGATTTTGAAGAGGAGGCAGTAAATGAGATCGCAGAAATAGCAGCTATTATGAATGAAGAATCAGAAGATATTGGAGCCAGACGACTTTACACTGTTATGGAAAAACTGTTTGAAGATTTGTCTTATAATGCTTCAGAAATGACAGAGAAGAGATTTACTATAACCAAAGAATATGTAGAGAGAATATTATCAAGTAACATCAAAGAAAAAGATACAAGCAGATACATCATATAAAGTAGGAGGAATCTATAGTATGACACTATTGGAAAAAGTAAGAAAAGTAAACAAAGTACTGCAGATGACAGGTCATCAACCAGTGCCTTTTAACGAACTATGCAGCATTATAAGCGAGGTTCTTAATGCAAATGTATATATTATAAGCAGAAAAGGCCGAGTTTTGGGCTATGGTCTATGCAGACTTATGGAATGCACTGTGATCAGCCAAGAAGTATTGGTGGATAAAAGGTTTCCAGAGGATTATAATAGCTCCCTGTTAAACATTACAGAGACTCAGGCTAATATTCTAAAAAATGATAATCTTTGTGTAGTGGACAGCAGTAAAACTTGTACCATGGACTTTAAGTATTCTACTATCGTACCTGTTTATGGAAGCGGAGAGAGACTGGGGACAATGATGCTGGGCAAATTTGAAGATGAATTCAAAGAGGAAGACTTAGTTTTATTAGAGTATTCGGCTACTGTAGTCGGCATGGAGATACTTCGCTCGAAACAAGAGGAAATAGAAGAGGAAGCAAGAAAAAAAGCTGTTGTTCAGATGGCAATCGGTACCTTATCATACTCTGAACTCGAAGCTGTAGAACATATATTTAAAGAGCTTGATGGAAATGAAGGGCTCCTGGTGGCCAGCAAGATAGCCGATAAGGTTGGAATAACCAGATCGGTGATTGTTAATGCACTAAGAAAGTTTGAAAGTGCGGGAGTAATCGAATCCAGGTCGCTTGGAATGAAAGGGACACATATAAAGATTTTAAATGATAAGCTTATTGATGAGCTTAAAAAGCTAGGATAAAATTGATAGAGGTAAAAAGGTAGGAAAGTGAAAAAACTTTCTTACTTTTTTTATGGCTCATGGAAAACACAACTTTATATTAGAATAGGACAAAAATCTTCCTTATTTTTAAATAATGCTTTAATGGAAGTTGTTTTATTTTATTGTCAGAATTGAAAAATATGTGAATTTTGTATAATAAATAGAACTTTGTATCCATTTACTGTATGCATAAAAAAACTTATAATTATTTTTAGGTTGAAATTTATCAAAAAATGGGTTATTTTATCATCATGCTAATATTGTCTTAACACAGAAATAACATAAGAAATATGTCAATATACTTTTAAAATAAAAGGAATTACATATTTAGTGTCGAAATAGCTATTTTAGGAAATAAGAGGAGAAGATGTTTTATGATAGATAGAATAAACAAACAGACCGGTTTAATGGAAAGGGCTCTTGATGCATACTGGATCAGAAATGAAGTTATTTCCAGTAATATTGCAAACTTTGAAACCCCGGGATATAAAAAGTTCAGAGTTAATTTTGAAACCTTGCTTAATGAAGAACGAGAGAAGTTTTCTATTTCTTCCATTGACAAAAATCCAAAATTTCTTCCTATAGGAAAAGATAGGCCATTGCTAAAAGAGATAACAATAACAAGAGATTATAGCACCTCAATGCGAAAAGACGGAAACAATGTTGACATTGATGAAGAAAATGCTGAGCTCACAAAGAATTCTATAAAATACAATGTTGTATCAAACCAACTTGCTAAAGAACTGAGCTTGTTAAAACAAGCGATTAACGGAGGGAGGTAAATAACTTGGGTTTTTTAGACTCAATTAATATTAGTGCTTCAGGATTGACTGCAGAAAGACTTAGAATGGACATTATTTCAAAAAACATTGCTAACGCTAATACTACAAGAACTTCTAATGGCACTCCATACAGAAGACAACTGGTCATATTTGAAGAAGCCGGCATAGGTCAGCCTTTTAGCAGCTTTTTAACAAAAGCTCAGAACAAGTTTGAAAAGTCTGGTGTAAAGGTCAGTTCCATTGTAGAAGATGAATCTGAATTTAAGTTGGTTTACAGCCCAGGCCACCCTGATGCAGATGAGAAGGGATACATAAAGATGCCTAACGTAGATGTTATGGTAGAGATGGTAAACATGATCTCCGCTACAAGAGCATATGAAGCAAATGTTACATCTATAAATTCTACTAAAAATATGGTGATGAAGGCTCTTGACATAGGGAAGATATAGTAGGAGGAGAAAACATTGAAGATAGACTTTTCAAACATCAATAATTTGAGAACACCAGATGCCTTTAATCGGAATAATAAAGAGAATGATATATCTTTTAGCAAGATTTTAGAAGATAATATTGAGAAGGTTAATCAGTTACAATTGGAATACCAAAATTTAAATAACCAGTTGGTCACAGGAGAAATAGACAATGTTCATCAGGTTATAGCCGTGTCACAAAAAGCCGAGTTAGCCCTTCAATTTACTATACAAATACGCAATAAAATTTTAGACGCATATAACGAAATTATGCGGATGCCTATTTAATTGAGGGGTGATTGGCTAAATGGGTGAAGCAATCAAGAAAATTCGAGATAACCTGAATGAATTTTGGCAGGGACTTGATAAAGGTCAGAAAATAAGGATCGCAGTCATATCAGCATTATCAGTTATACTTATGGTAAGTATAGGGGTACTTTCAGCCATACCCAGGTATCAGGTATTGTATCCGAATCTTGATGCTAAGGATGCAGGAGAGATAAGAGAAAAACTTAAAGAAATGAAAATACCTGTTAAAATTGACGGAACGACCATACTGGTGCCTAAAGATAAAGTTGATGAGGCTAGGATTACTCTTGCTATGGGTGGTTTGCCTAAAAATGATTTCATATTCCCAGAAATATTAAAATCTTCTTTTAATGATACTTCAGAAGATAAAAAACAGAAATATGTTATTTATATGCAAAATCTTATTGCTAATGGAATTAAATCATTGGATGGTGTTGAGTGGGCGCAAGTAAATATATTTATACCTGAAGATAATGTGTTCGTTTTAGAAAGCAATAGATTGGATTCCAGTGCCAGTGTCATAGTTAAAATGAAGCCGGGCTTTCAAAGCCTGGATCAAGTTCAGGTGAATGGAATTGTTCAATACATATCAAAAAGCGTTAAAGGTTTAAAGGAAGATAACATATCCATTATTGATGAAACAGGCAGAGCATTGAAGTCTGAGGGAGAAAGCTTCAACGCTCAGGTAAATACGCAGATGGAAATGCAGGAAGCCACAAGGCTCAGCATCCAAAATAGCGTAAAGAAATTTCTAGAATCAGTTTTTGGAATAAACAATGTGAATGTGATGACTACTGTAAAGCTGAACTTCAATAATGAGGTAGAAAATAAGAAAATATTTGAACCTGTTAATAAAGAGAATAACACGGGAATTGTCAGAAACATGGAAGATATTAAAAAGGAATGGGTTAACGGAGGGGCCGGGGGTGTACCGGGTACCGACAGCAATATAGAAATCAATACTTACCCTCAGGTTGATGATTCCAAATCAAACTATAGCGAAGCAAGCAATATTGTAAATTATGAAATCAATGAAACTCAAAAACAAATTGTTAAAGAGCAAGGAAACATTGAAACTTTTTCAATATCTGTTTTGATCAATAAAGGCACTCTTAAGGGCGATTCACTAGCTAATCTTGATGAGCTAAAAAATGAAGTAAAAGATTTGGTAAAGTTTGCGACTCAGGGGCTAAGTATGCAGGTCTCACCTATTGATGAGAATATACATATTCAGATAATGGATTTTGATACAACATTAAAAGATCAAGTTGAGAACGCTATGATGGAAGAGGCAAAACAAAAGAGAAATCAAATGCTTATTATGCTCGGTTCTGCTATGGCAGCTTTACTCATATTTGCTTCTGCTTTGATTGTTTTGCTAAAAAGACGCAAGGATGCTAAAAGAGAAGAAGATATTGGAATCGCTCTTAGCAAAATAGAAGAAGCATCGGAAATCAGCGATATTGAAATAGAGGATAAGAATGAATTAAAGAAAAAAGTTGAGAAATTTGTTATGCAGAAGCCAGAACAAGTAGCACAGTTGTTGAAGACCTGGCTAAATGAAGAGTAGGAGTGATAGCATGAGCAGGACAAGCAAAGGACAATATAATGGTTTACAAAAAGCCGCTATTTTGCTCATAGCAATAGGTCCGGATAAATCTGCCCAAGTGTTTAAGCATTTAAAAGAAGAAGATATAGAGCAGCTGACTCTTGAAATTGCTAATATGAGAACTGTCGCTCCTGATGATAAAGAGGCTGTTTTAGAAGAGTTTTATCAAATATGCTTAGCTCAGGAATATATATCAGAGGGCGGAATATCTTATGCAAAAGAAATATTGGAAAGAGCATTGGGAAATCAGAAAGCCTTGGATGTTATAAACAGATTGACTGCTTCTTTGCAGGTAAGGCCTTTTGATTTTGTAAGAAAGGCAGATCCGGCTCAACTTCTGAATTTTATACAAGGTGAGCACCCGCAGACTATTGCATTGATTTTATCTTATTTAAAACCGCAGCAAGCATCTGCAATATTATCTGCCCTTCCACAGGAAAAACAAGCCGATGTGACCAGAAGGATTGCTATGATGGATAGAACTTCTCCTGAAATAATAAAAGAGATAGAAATGGTTTTGGAGAAAAAATTATCTTCTATGATAAGCCAGGATTACACCGTAGCTGGAGGAATACAGTCTGTTGTTGACATACTGAATTCAGTGGATAGAGGGACAGAAAAGAATATTATGGAAACACTGGAGCTTCAGGATGTAGATTTAGCTGAGCAAATCAAAAAGAGAATGTTTGTATTTGAAGATATCATCACCTTGGATAACAGATCAATTCAAAGGGTTATCAGGGAAGTTGAGAATGGAGATTGGGCTCTTGCATTAAAGAGTTCCAGCGAAGAAGTATCGAGGACAGTTTTCTCAAATATGTCAAAACGATTGGCAGAGATGATAAAGGAAGACATGGAATTTATGGGCCCTGTTAGGTTGAGAGATGTAGAGGAGGCACAACAAAAGATTGTAAATATTATCAGAAAGCTTGAGGACACAGGAGAAATTGTAATATCAAGAGGCGGAGGCGATGAAATAATTGTATAGGATATACAAATCTGAAAAAGTCAGCATCGGCACGCCAAAGCCGCTGGTAAACAAGAGTGATGATATATATATCAACCCTATTAAGGAAAATATGATTACCAATGATACAAATCCAAGTGATGAGTACGATAATATTATAAGGAACGCCCGGCAAATGTACGCAAGCATAATTGAAGATGCAAATAACGAAGCAAAAAAAATTGTTGAACAAGGCTATGCTGAGATAGAAGAACTTAAAAAAGAAGCATTAGAAGACGCATACGGGCAAGGTTTTGATAAAGGCTATAAAGAAGCGAAAGAGGAAACTCAGGCTGTTATTGAAGAAGCAAAAATTATAAGGGATTATCTTGATGAGAGAAAAGGCTATATATATAGAGAAGCAGAGCAAGAAGTCGTTCAAATAATATTGGACTTATCAAGAAAGATAATTGGCGATGAAATACAGCAAAATAAGGATTTGATCATATCTCAAATTAGGCTGGCATTAGAAAAATGCACATATAAAAACAAGGCCACAATCAAGGTAAGCAGTGAAGATTACCCAAATGTACTTGTAAATAAAGGCGTTATTGAATCATTAGTTGAGGGTGTTTCAGAGGTAGAAATTATTGAAGATAAGTTTTTAAAGAAAGGTGATTGCTTAGTAGATACGCCGTCTGGAGAAGTTAATTCCNNGCTTGAACAATTAAAAAAAGCCTTTGAATTTGCGCTGAGGAATGAGTGGTAGATTTGACCAAGCTTGATTTATCAAAATACAAAAAAATTATTGAAACAAAAGACTTTGTAAGATATAGCGGAAGAGTATCCCAGGTCATAGGACTTACCATTGAGTCAAGAGGACCTGCCGTAAATTTAAATGAACTTTGTGAAATAATCAATATAAAAGATAACTGCCCTGTTTTGGCGGAGGTTGTAGGTTTTAAAGGAAATATTGTAAGTTTGATGCCTTTGGGATCCTTAGATGGAATAGGACCCGGAAGCCAGGTTGTAGCAACAGGGAAAAGCATGCATGTTCCTGTCGGCAATGGTTTATTAGGACGGGTTCTTGATGGATTAGGGCAACCCATAGATGGGAAAGGCACTATTGGAACCAGTACATTATACCCCATATACAATGATCCGCCGGATCCCCTGCAAAGGAAAATGATTAAAACTCCTTTGGCTTCCGGTATAAAAGCAATAGATGGATTATTAACTATTGGAAGAGGGCAAAGGGTAGGGATATTTGCCGGAAGCGGTGTAGGAAAAAGCACTCTCATTGGTATGCTTGCAAGAAATACGACTGCCGACATTAATGTCATTTGCTTGATCGGTGAAAGGGGCAGAGAAGTCAATGAATTCATTGAAAACGATCTGCAAAAAGACGGACTGCAAAGATCCGTAGTTGTTGTTGCTACTTCCGATCAGCCTGCCTTAATAAGATTGAAAGCAGCCTATGTTGCAACTACTATAGCTGAATATTTCAGAAATCAAGGCAAAGATGTTATGCTTATGATGGACTCCTTGACAAGGTTTGCTATGGCTCAAAGGGAAGTCGGTCTATCTATAGGAGAACCTCCCGTATCCAGGGGCTTTACTCCATCTGTATTTTCAGTGCTTCCTAAGCTTTTGGAGAGGACAGGAACTTCAAGCAAAGGCTCGATTACGGCTTTTTATAGCGTATTAGTTGACGGAGATGACATGAATGAACCAATAACAGACACAGTACGCGGAATATTAGATGGGCATATTGTGCTGTCCAGGGCTCTTGCAAGTAAAAATCATTATCCTTCTATTGATGTATTAGGAAGCATCAGCAGATTGATGCCAAATATAATATCAGATCGCCATAAAGAATTAGCAAGTGAAATTAAAAGGATACTATCTATATATAAAGATTCGGAAGACTTAATAAATATAGGGGCATATCAGAGGGGGAGCAATAAAAAAATTGATCACGCCATAGAAAAAATTGATGGTATAAACCAGTTCTTGACTCAGCCTACACAAGAAAATGTAGGATTTGAAACTTCTATTGATATGTTGGAGAGTATTATATGTTAGGTGATGATATAGTCTATGTATAAATTTAAGTTTCAGAAGGTTTTGGAGTATCGTAAAAGTATAGAAGATCAAAAGAAAAATACATTGAGTCTTTATAATAAGAGATATTTAAATGCCAAAGAAGATCTAGACAACTTAAATCACAGCTTGCAGTACAGCAATGATATGCTGGAGCAGCATGTAAACAGCGGTGTAAGCATTAATGAATTGAGAAGCATGCATGAGGAACAGAAATATTATAGAGAAGGCATAAGGAATAAAACAAAAGTGCTCATCAAAGCAGAGGAAGATATAAAACAAGGCAGATACGAATTGATGAAAGCTATGCAGAATAAGAAGACTATGGAGAGATTAAAAGAAATATATTACGATGAGTATCAATACGATGAGCAGCGTAAATTTGAAAAGCATATAGAAGAAATCATATCCTTTAAAGAATGTGATAAATAACGGAGGTAAGGAAATGCAGCAGGCTGAGACAAAAAAGAATCTGAAGAGTACAAGCAAAAATTCGAGGCTGCAAAACTTCTTTCTTATATTAATAATAATTTTTCTGACTGCGGTAATCGTTATCGGAGGGATATTATTTTTTGATATCGGGGGCGCAAAACCCATGTTATTGAGGAAGCTTTCGGCATTGCCTTTGCTTGGAAATGTAATAAAGCCCATTGCTGAAAATAAAACTCCGCAAGAGATTGAGTTGGAGCTATTGGAGGCCAAGAAAAATGATATAGATATCAGGGTTAAACAGCTCGATGAGAAGGGAAAAGCCCTTGAAGAAAGAGAAAAAGCCATAGAAACCAAAGAAGAGCTGCTGGCTGAAAAAGAAGCTCAATTAAATGATAGACTGGATAAATTAAATACCAGTTTGAGCAGCATCATGGAACAGGTTGAATATTTAGAAAAAATGGAATCATCAAAGGCTATGCAGATATTATCCAACATGGAGAGCAGAAGTAAAGTAGTCCAGATACTAAGAAATATGAAGAAAGAAAAGAGCAGCTCTATATTGATGCTGATGGACCCTCTGCAAGCGGCTCAAATATTAGAAGAAATAGCTAAACCCGAGACCTCTGACATATTGAATGATTGATTTATATAATGCGAAAGGAGGTGATAATATTGAATTACGTGGAATTGATGAGTTTTACTAAGGGCGGGCTCAATGGTTTTAAAGCAGATTTAAAGCCTAATTCAACCTCTGGCAGCTCTGGCTACGGTCGAATCATGGAGAAAGCCATCATGCGGAGAGAGAATAAAGAAGTGCTTAAAGACATGGATAAACCTAAAAGCCAGCTTGATTTCAAATCAATGAGCAAAGAAACTGTGGTGAACCAGCGGATGGTCGATGAGGAAGGCATCAAGCCTGAAAACTTGAAAGATGCAGTACCGTTAGAAAGCTTGCTGGAAGATGGAAATGAGGATGTAGAAAAAAGTGAAGCAGAATCTCTATTAGCAATGCTTTCAGGGATGTTAAACCTTAGTACGCAGGATATAGAAAATATTGGACATATTCTGAGAGATTCATTAAGCGGTGCTGAAAGCGGTAAAACCTTTAAGGCTTCAGCGATAGACGACATTCGTAATCTTCTTCAAGAAAATACTATGCTGAGCAAAGACGAAATAGAAAATGCAATTGGACAGCTGGAAATCGGGAAGCATAAGTTTATTGCAGCCCAAAATGCGATGGAAGAATCAGACCCGGACAAGCCCCAATTAAAAAAGATTGATGGATTGACCGAGGGCAAAGAGATACATAAGTTAACATCGACTGATTCGCCAGTCCGGGCTTCTAAAGTTCCGGCATCTGCAAAAGCAGAAGCAAAAGAGCCCTTGCTGGCTACCGAGGTGACGGATAATGGCGGTGCAAGTGATAAAGTTGATAATCATGAGCAAAAAGATAGGAGCAGCCATGANNTGAGGAGCCAAAAATTATTGCGGACCGAGTGATAAAAAGGCCTGAATTTGTAGAAATACTCAGTTCGAAAAACAAAACAAATGCAGCTTTGGGTATTGAATATATTGGGGCTGATGAGAAAAATCATAAGATCGCAGATGATATAAAGCCTGCTGCGAAGAACCTTGAATATCTGGGAAGGCCGCAAAGCATAAGTAAAGAAGAGCTCTTAAGTCAAATTGCTGAAAAATATAAACNNAGCCTGATTCCTTAGGAAAGCTGACCATCCGTTTAATAATGGAAAAAGGAGAAATGACAGCAAAGTTTATTGCAGACAATCACAGTGTAAAGGAAGTTATTGAGTCTAATTTCTCTGAACTGAGGGATGCTCTGAGTCAAAAAGGCATCAATATTCAAAACCTCAGTGTATCAGTAGGACAGCAGGGTAAATGGCAGTATGAAAATCAGAATTTTAAAGCATGGAAAAATAATATAAAAAGAAGCCAATACATTGAAAGCAGTGACTTGGAGGCGGCAGCAAGCGTTTTAGACTATGACAATCCTTATAACGTAAGCGACGGACTTGTAGATATAAAGGTTTAGGAGGTGGAACAAATGGGAGTAAACGGTGTAACCAATATAGCGGGGACAGCTAATAGCAAAGTAAAAGAATTTAATGATTCATTGAATAAAGATGCCTTCTTAAATTTGCTGGTTACCCAGCTGAGATACCAAAACCCGTTGGAGCCGATGGATGATAAGGAATTTATATCACAAATGGCCCAATTTTCAAGCCTTGAGCAGGCTCAGAACACAAACAAAATTACAAAATTAAATTCAGCCTATAATATGGTTGGAAAAATTATTACTGCAACTATAAGTGATGAGACGGGAAATTTGAAAGATATTGCGGGGATTGTTGATAGCGTGAGAGTCAAGGGCAACGAGGCTTATTTGGTAGTAGATTCAAAAGAAGTTCCTTATGAATCTGTCAATGAGGTCACAGATGTCATTACCTCTGTCGAACAAAATCAGCTGATGCTCCAAAATATTCGCTTTAGTATGGCTTATAGCATGCTTGGAAAAAATATTAAAGCCAAGCAGGACAAAGTTGAAATTGAAGGCAAAGTAGAAGGCCTAAAGAGCGTAAACGGAAGCATTAAACTGATCGTCGGCGAATATGAGCTATCTTTGGAAGAAATATATGAGGTCAGATAAAAACCTGCTGAGGTGATACTATGAACGATTTTAAGGTAAATATAAACCAGAATATTATAGCCATTCCAAAGGCCAATAGGATCAATATTCTGGACAAGCCAAGGGCTCACGGAAACAGCAGCTTTGAAACAATACTTGAAGGACAGATCAAGCAACAAGAACGTATTAAATTTTCAAAACATGCTCAGGAGAGATTGATTGCACGAAATGTGGAATTAACTGAGGAAGACATAGCAAATATAGATAAGGCAGTAGAGAAAGCTGCAAGAAAAGGTATAAAGGATACCTTGATACTTCTTGGCAATACCGCATTGATAGCCAATGTACGGAGCAAGACAATAATAACGGCAGCAACTGAGGATACTTTAAAGGATAACATATTTACCAATATTGATGGAGCTATAATCATATAAGCCGGACCTTTTAAAGGAGGCTTATCCCTTCTGAATGACAGATGAAGGGGAAGAAAGCATAAATAGGAGGTCGATTATACTATGATGAGATCAATGTTTTCAGGTGTATCGGGTCTTAGAGCCCATCAGCTGAAAATGGACGTTATAGGCAATAACATTGCCAATGTCAATACTGTTGGCTATAAGGGCCAGAGGGCTACTTTCCAGGAGGTATTCAGCCAGACCATCAAAGGCGCAAGCTCTCCCCAGCTGGGAAGGGGCGGTACAAATCCGCAGCAAGTAGGTTTGGGTATTTCTCTTTCATCCATTGATACCTTCCATATCAGAGGATCTGCTATGAGAACGGATAACCCAAGCGATCTGGCTATTAATGGAGACGGATTCTTTATATTGTCAAACAGCAGTGACTTTTTAAGCAGGACCTATACCAGAGCAGGCAATTTTACTCTGGATGAGGACGGTAATTTGGTTGCTTCAAATGGCTATAGAGTATTGGGCTATATGGAGGATGAAGGCAAAAACCCTGCCCCCGACGGCTCTACGGTATTGAAGGGAGTTATGGAAGGCCTGGTGATATCCAAGTCCAAGTCCTTCCCTGCTAAGTCAACAGATNNAAGGGTGCCAAAAGATAAACCCGATCCTGCAGACCCTACAGATCCTACAAAGAATATTAAACTCAGCCCTGCCGAGTTTATAGACATTGCAGCTGATCAAACGTTGGAATTTAGCGGTGGTGTTAAATTCAGAGAGACTACCTCTGTATTTTATGACAGCTTAGGCGGGGAGCATAAGGTTAAGTTTACTTTTGTACGCGGAGTTAATAAAGAGACTG
>DPSW01000305.1:0-184 GCA_003527145.1 Clostridiaceae bacterium
CCTGACCTGGATGATACCTTAGAACAGTGAAACGTCAGTTCTGATAAAGCTGAGTAGAAAAATATCTTTGACCGGTATCCGGAGCCAATATTATTATTAGTTTTCCTTCATTTTCAGGCCGCCTTGCCACTTTAGATGCTGCATGTATAGCTGCTCCACTGGAAATACCGAGTAAAATCCCTTC
>DPSW01000305.1:213-7697 GCA_003527145.1 Clostridiaceae bacterium
ATGAACCCCGCACTAATTCCAATCCCTTGAATCTGGTGGGATTTCGGTTCTGCTCCTTTTGAAAGTACTGGAGAATCATGAGGCTCAACTCCCAATATCTTAATACTCTTTTTTTGTGATTTGAGGAATTCTCCTACGCCCGTAATTGTTCCACCTGTACCTATACCAGCTATAAAAACATCAATTTTTCCGTCTGTATCTTCCCAAATCTCTCGTGCAGTTGTCATACGGTGTATTTCAGTATTGGCTGGGTTTTTAAATTGGTGAGGCATAAAAGAGTTTTCAATATTTTTTATTAGCTCTTCTGCTTTTGCAATTGCAGCCTTAATACCACTATTAGCAGGAGTTAGAACGACCTCTGCTCCTAATGCTTTTAGTATGTGTATTCTTTCTTCACTTACATTTTCAGGCATTGTTATAATAACCTTATATCCTTTAGCGGCTGCAACAGAAGCCAAACCCACTCCGGTATTTCCACTTGTTGGTTCAATAATTGTCGTATAGGGATCAATCAGGCCTCTTTCTTCAGCATCGTCTATCATAGCATAGGCGATTCTATCTTTTACACTACCTTGTGGATTAAAATACTCTAACTTGACTACAAGCGGGCTTTGCAAGTCATATAAACTGCTATAATTATTCAGGCGCAAGAGGGGGGTTCTGCCGATTAAATCTGTCATGTTTTCCGCAATCTTCATAATGAAAACCTCCTGATTAAGGCAGTAAATATGGCATCTACAGAACAATGCAATAAGAAAAAAACATCCGCTATGCTAATATAACTTAAAAAATAATAAACAATACATAAATAAAAGCCTCAGACTATTATAGGCTAACCAAGAACGCTTGGTATAGTCAAATTCTTAATTACTTATAAAACTACCTAAAACGGAAAGCCTATATTAAGGTGACTTTCATATCCCAAGAAAAGGGTGAGATGATGAACAAAAGTCAGTGGCTTACACGTAAAACTATTTTTATATTCAGTATCGGAGCACTCTCTATGGTGATTGGATTTTTTGCCTTTAGTGCTGGCCTTGCGTATGCAGATAAAGCTAGTTTCTGCNNCATTCCATGCAGTATGTCTATCAGACTTGGAGCGGATCAAACCACAAGCAGTTTACTTGTGGCGACTGTCATATGCCCCAGGAAAACTTTGCTTATAAGTTATATATAAAGAGCGAGAATGGCATCCGTCACGTATATCACGAAACGCTAAGGGATTATCCAGAAAACATTAAAATCACGCCTACCGCTAAAGGAATTGCCAATCAAAACTGCCTACGATGCCATGCTACGACAGTAGAAAACACTTTTATGGCGGTAGGCGGGCAAAGCTGCATTAAATGCCATCGTGGGATTATACATGGTCAAAATGTTGTCAAAGGAGGAGTTCCGGTTGAGTAGGATACAAAAAATATTAGCGACATTAGTTGTCTTATCTATACTTTTCTTCGGGTTTATTATGTTTAGAGTTTGGGGAGCCAAGCCACCATCAACCGTTAAGTTATCACCTTTGCCTCAAGGAACATATGATACTGAGATTTGGGGACAAGCTTACCCTTTATATTATCAAAGCTATAAAAAGAATTTAGAAATGGCGGCCTCACCAACAGGATACGGAGGCAATATCAAACAACAAAAGGCGGAAATACAACCCGAGTTATATACTAATTTTAAGGGTAACCCATTTGCGAAAGATTACACGGAAGATCGTGGTCATCTATATTCCATGGAAGATCTACGTGAGTCTAAAAGACTTTCACCAGCTAGTAAAGGAGCTTGCATAACCTGTAAAACTCCATACTTAGAACAGTTCTATAAAGAAATGGGATGGAAATATGCTAATGCTCCATTAACAGAGTTAATGGATAAAGCAAAGCATCCGATCAATTGTGCAAATTGCCATAACCCAGAAAACATGGCACTACGGGTCATAAATCCTGCATTTATCGAGGCGATGCAGCGAAGAGGCATAGATGTAAGCAAGGCATCGAGAGAAGAAATGAGAAGCTATGTATGTGCCCAGTGTCACGCGGAATATTATTTTGTTCCGAATACATACCAAGTCGTTTTCCCCTGGGATAAAGGACTAACACCACAACAGATGTATGAATATTACGCTGCAAAGCCTAATGGCTTTACACAAGACTTTTTTCAGACTGACTCTAAAGTTCCAGTACTCAAAGGACAACATCCTGATTATGAAGAATGGCAAAATGGCATACATGGCAAAATGGGCGTTTCTTGTGCCGATTGTCATATGCCCTATATGCGCCAGCAAGGAAGGAAATACTCATCTCATTGGATGACGAGCCCACTAAAACAAATAAATGAAGCCTGTGGTACTTGTCACAACCAAGTCCAAGATAAACTATACGAGCAGGTAAAGGCAATTCAAGATAATGTTTGGCAGCTTCAGCATACAGCGGGGCTCACAGTTGCTCAGGCACATGCAGCCATCGCAAATGCCAGCACCAAGCCAGGGGTTAATCAGCAAGAACTTGAAAAAGCTCGGGAATTAACTCGAAAGGCCCAATGGTTTTGGGACTATGTTGCAGCTGCAAATAGTATGGGATTTCATAATCAAACACAAGAACTCAATACATTAGGTCAGTCTATAGATCTTGCTCATCAAGCTATAGATTCTGCTAAGAAAGCAGCAGGGGCAAATAGTTTGTAGTCTTAAAAAATAAAACCGCATTACATTGCGGTTTTATTTTTTAAAAGACTCGAATATAGCTGAAACCATTTTGGCCTAATAACCTTTTCAAATTACGTCCGATAATATCTATTATGTTAAGTTAACCGGAAAGAGAGGCCATTTTCCTGCGAACAACGATTGCACGAAAACGCCAGCCAATTGCAGTTATCTAAACATAATGGATGTTATACTACTTTTGCTTATCGTGAGCGAAATGTATGTTATCAATGCTACCGCATTGATTTGCAGAAGGTTGAAACTGGTGGTTCGCTATAAATATTGTACATTCCTCTACCCCCTGTAAAATAACCTCCCTCAACAGTTCGATGAAACTGAATAAAGAGAGGTTAGAAAATAAATAAACCACCTATTCATATATTAAGTCAAAATTATAATATTGGTTTATCAAAAGAAGACTTTTGATTTCTAGTAATTTTATGATAAGCATTAATNNATAGTAAAATTCACGGACTTGGTCAGTAGAGGCAAGATGAGAAGCATAAGGAGAACTGCAAGACAAAGTCTTATTCTTTTATATACACCAAATGTTAATGCTCCTAATATAGCTAATGTATTTAAGTTCCAATCGTGATTAAAATAACTCATAATTATTATCAGTATTAACCAAATAATACCCGAAACCCATGCATTGTTTATTTTATCTTGTGCTTTTTCTAAATCATTTTTATTTTTATAAATGTTAATATAATAATAATAACTTCCAAGTATCCCTATAAAGGATAGGCATGTAATAGTAATTGGAATAAGGTTTAGCCAATGTAGCGGCAATCTATAAATTAATTGAATAGTAAAAATAAGAATAAACCAAGAAAATGCTATTGAACAAGTAATGTCTTTTCTATAAATCCCAAAACTTAGTCCTAAAACAACTGGTAAATCCATTATTATTATTTTAAAACTTTCATCCAAGTGACCAGTTATTGATCCAATGAATACAAGTACAATAGTAATAGAAATCAATATACCAAGTATCCAAGTAAACCTTGTAGCATGGTCAACCCTATGTAAATCCATATATATCCCTCCCCCTACCCTATCTAATGCAAAGCTAATTAACTACTGTCATTNNCTATCTTAGGTAAAAGTTTTATAAAACATACAATATAGTCAATCACGATACTGGCAACCTGGCAATGATGCAAAATACGATCTAGAATGGCAGAAGCAATCGTAATATCGGAAAACACTTCATTCCAAGCAGAAAACGCCTTATTGGATGTAAGGATAAAACTAATTGTACCAGATAACTTGAGCTTGCGGAAAAATTTGGATAAAGGCTTAGTCCGAAGAAATAAAGGTAATCCTATCATGTACTCAGAACTGTATATATGTACCAAAAGGTTAGGTACTGAGAGTAGGGTTGACCATGGACTATAAAGAGCCATGTCAACTCCCTGCTGTTGCTCGAACTGAGGTCAGATATTTGGACATGCAGGGTAATCCTGTTGACCCTCATAAAGCGGTAAGGGTGATTACCAGAGAGTATGATGCGGAAGGTAATCTGATGAGAACATCTATGTTCCTTGACCCAAGCAAGGCCTATCTTTTTAAGGTTAATAAAGCGAAATAGTTATGCAGATCGGCAGGGAAACTGACCCCCTGCTTTTTTGTTTCCTGATGAAAAAATGAGAAAGTATGTACCGAAGTTTACATACATCTCCAGCAGACATTTGCGCCAACTTTTGATATTATATAAAAGTTCTAATTAACCCTTATGAAAGCAGGATGTCTTGTATGAACTTCTTTTTATTTTCTTCTGAGTCTGCTTATCTTCATTACTGTGTAATATGTGGCGAAGTTATTTATTGCCCTGTTTTTTCTTATCAGGAACATCCTATCTGCATGAAGCCTGAATGCGTAAAAGCTTTACTTGAAAAGTGACGATAGGTTTGCTCCTTCCCGCTGAAACATATCATGACGTTTCTGATAATTTTTATGCTGGTTTATGGTGCAGCAAATCTCTATTTTGGATTACGCAGCTTTCAATAGCTAAAAGTTCTGTTACCACATACTGGTCTGTCTTGTTATGGCTTTTCATAGATAGGCTCCTATGCCATCTTAGGGAATCACGAATATATTGGAAGGCAATCTGAAAAGGCTTTCTATCAGCTTATAGTAACCTGCGGATCTGGTACGTGGGGACCACCGGTTCGATTAGGTAATCAGCCGGAAATTGTCGAAATTAAAATATATTTCGTTAACTTTATACTTTTTAAACTAGCATATTGATTATCCAATTAATCAATACTATAAGTATAGATCCTTCTCCAAAAAACAAATAATTCATGGAAGTGATATGAGTGGAAAATAGAAACCCATATAAAAAAGATATACCAATTGNNCGACACTACCGCAGTTAATCTGGATTCGATTAATGAATCTCGTACCCCAAATGCAGAGAGACACTCTTCTCGTCAGAATAATGCCACGATGCAGTATGAGGGCCTGCAAGATGATATGATTTTTCCAAGTTGAGAAGACCGATTTGAAGAATATAGTACTCCTCAAGGATAGAATAAATAGCCAGAGATGCGTAATCTCTGGCTATTTAACTATAAAGAAATATTTAACGCCTCTAAAACATTATCTAGCCTGTTAAAGATAGTAGCCTGTTCAGATCCTGCAAACAAAAGTCCAACAGCGCAATTGTCTTCAGACAGAATAAGAGAACCGCTGTCTCCTGGCATACTCATCGGACCGGCAATAATTTGATCAGCAAAAACCCCATATTCTCTGCTTGTCATGAATACTTTGACCGTCACATCTGTAGCCAGTATAATACTTTTGGTAACTCCTGTGCTTCTTCCGCTTTTCTTTATTGGCATAGCCAAATAGGGCTCTTTAACACCTGCAATTGGGCCTATCTCATATATATCTGGCAATATTTGACTTGGATCTACGGGCCTGGCAACAGCACAATCAACTAAATTGACTTTATCATTATTTCTAAGTACTTGAATACGATAATGCGGTTTATAGTAACGAATGCAAGTGTTTACGCATTTTTCAAAATATCTTGCTATAAAACACTGTGGAGAATAGGTTTCTCGATATAGTGGAACAAAGCGCATTAGATGAGCAATAGCTCCTGTATCTTTTTCCCCTCCATCAAAAATACCAGGCTGAATAATGGGATCTCCTATTTCTGCTCTCCCATCGCTTCCGTCTGTTAAATTAGCAAGGACATGATTATTTGATAGAATTAGCAAGTCCCCACTGCTTCGATCTTTTACAACTGCACCAAATGTACCTGCCGAAATTTTATAATGCCCTATGCTTATACCCGGTTGGGCTGGCCGTTGTAAGGAGGTTCGCCCATTGAAAAGGCGAAGATCGCCTACTTCGAATACATCTGTAGTAATACCGTCAACACGTTTAGGGATTAACTGTTCCCTTCTCATGTCCGATTTACTATGCTTCTTGCGTACCANNAAACAACAATTGCTTGTTCGCCGGTGTTTTTGCCCCTGACCCATTTATGGCCTTTACCAATACCGACAATATTATCATCGAGTTCTGTAAACTCCTTAAAAAAAGGAGGTAAATTCCCTCTTTGCACGCGCATACCTCCGATAAACCTGGTTTAATGTATGATATGCGCGGGTATGCCCAAGGGCAACTTTACAAAAAAACTTGATTGTTTATCTCATTGATTTTAGCTTTAGCTGCTATTTCTCCTCTTTCAATGTAAATAGCTATTCTACGCTTCTCTTTTGAACTAATATTCGCAGTAATCGGTCTTATGACAACATCGCTGTACTGTTCTCCTTTTAATAGCGTAACTTCGCGATTCATAATATCTATGCACTGCATCAATATCTCACCAATCGTATTTAATTGATAGTTAGGAGTCCCATCATAACCTAAATCCACGCCGATAATGTACTCAGCTCCCATATGACGCAAAATATCACTGGGCAGATTATTCTTAACGGCTCCATCTACCAATGTCATACCTTTATACTTCTTAGGATAAAACACTCCGGGTATCGCAATACTTGCTCTAACAGCATCAACTAACCTTGTGTTATGAAGATATTTAGCATTTAATATTTTTCTTGAAGCTGGCAACGGTGTAGTNNACAGCTGTAATTGCAAGGGGAATTCTGGTATTCCGGACTGTGGCATCCTGCCATAGAGAATAAAAGTAATTCTCGATTTTGTCCCCTTTAATAAATCCTTGAGGTAAAGAACTCCATCGCAATTTAAAGAAAGTTTTGACCCCATGTTTAATAAGTTCAGATACGGGCAGTTTAAAATCAGCTAATTCATTCATTCGTAGATTATCCAGGAGCTTTTGCATATCTGAGGGATTATAGCCACAGGCATATAAGGCTGCTACAATTGCTCCTGCGCTTGTTCCTGCAATAAGATCTATTGGAATCTTATGATCATGTAATATCTTTAAAACGCCAACGTGAGCAGCACCCCGTGGGCCGCCTCCGCTTAAAGCTAACCCGATTTTTGGCCGTATTAGGTTAGCACCGCTGACTTTTTTCATTACTCTCCCCCCATACTTTCCCTAATCTATAGTATGAGGTAACGTAATAAAGCGACAAAAATAACCGTCGTTACTGACGGTTATTTTTTTCTTGCCAAAATAATCATTCTGGGTGCTTCGTTGGTATAAGGTCTCCGGTCAAATCCGCCATATTCAGCTTCAATTGAAAACCCTTGCCGGCGCAGAGTGGCAGACAACTCAGGCATAGAATAAGCACGAAGCATAAATTCATGTTTACTTTTAGAGCCTGTAGCTTGA
>DPSW01000455.1 GCA_003527145.1 Clostridiaceae bacterium
CGTGTCCAGGACAAAACGCTTTATGCACCCGATTCCGTCAGAGGGCTTTAACATGGCCAGAGCGCTCATATTTTCACTGCCTCCGCCCTTTGGAGCCATTATGATCCTTACCCTATCCCCTTTTACAATGGAGGTATGGATTATTGCAGGTGTGTTGTCTCCCGTGTTTTTCCTTGATAAAAAGGGCTCATCGACACAGGATTTTCTCAAGTATCCTGCTTTGTATCCCCGCCTGACCCCCTCGTTTATGGCTTCGTTTATATCCCCGCCTATAAGCCTCACATCCTGGCCTATTTCTATGAAAATTACCGCCAGCCCGGTATCCTGGCATATGGGAACCTGTTTGCTGCGTGCAATTTCCTGGTTTTTTAAAATGTCTTGGAGTGCTTCTCTGCCTAAAGGAGACTCCTCTTTTGCCACTGCATCCTGCAGTGCCTTCTTCACATCATCCGGAAGATAATAGTTGGAATCTATGCATAATCTTTCTACAGCATTCATAATTATTTCAACGCTTATTTCTCTCATTTGCATCTCTCACCTCAGCATATATAGCATTAACAGTTGATATCATATATCTATTATATATGATCAGAGATTTAAATTATATATAATTATACAAAAAACCGCTGGATGATCCAACGGTTATTGTATTACTGAGGCTAAAAGCAGCAAGCCTTCATTGTCGCGATAAATTGTCGGGAACTGGGAGATGGGCAGCGGGTTTATACCTCTACCTACCTCTATGGTGTATCCGGGTCTTCTATAATCCTGTATGAACCAATCCTTATAGCCTGCATAAGATGCTATGCCTGTGGTTTGATCCAGTGCATAGCCGCTGGCACTGGATAATGCCCGGCCGATCCTCAATGCTTCCGGCGGAGCCAAATTCATGAAATTCCAATAGATTACCTCACCTTGGCTATGGTATGCCAATACAAGTCTGGGGTCAATCGCTAATGTAAAGTCTCTTACCGCTCGCGTTTCCGGTTCCGAAAACGGTTCCGGGCCGGAATACCTGGTCGGTCCTGGCCCATATACCCCGTACAGTGGCTCAGCGTCCTTTGATTGCTGCCAGGCCGCATCATAGTTGTGATTCAGATCCACTCCCCTTATATTTGCCTGCCAAACCTGAGAAAAAGGCCTTCCTGTATTGTTCCATTGAAGCAATTGGTTATAATAGGGGTTATCTCTCTGCAATCCGTTCAGCACCAGATCTACTCCATCGGGATTGACCATTGGCAGGATGTATATGGTGCTCCTGTCAAACAGCCTCCTTATATCATAGCCTCTTATGGCACGGCCTTCCGCATAAGCTTTGCCATAGTTTTCAACAAACTTCATCAGCAGAGGAGTTGTGATCCATTCCAAAGCGTGGTGGGCCCCATTATAAAATACTTTATTGGGTCCGTTGCCAAGCTTTATATAGTACAGCTCCTTGCCAAGAACGCTTTGCCCTGCTGATCCTGTCTCTATAAAGGGATATAACCGCTTTAGTCCTGTTATGTCCCTTTCAAGTATATCATAGGTATAGTCTATACGGGTGTCCACCACATCAAGCCATGGCACCAGAATTCTTCTTCCAATTTGGATGCTTTCCGGTATCAGCCCCGGATTTGCGGCCAGTATTCTGTCAACACTGGTTCCGTAGTTAAGTGCGATGCGGTATAAGGTATCGCCGGNNGGTCATAGGGCCGACTATCCCGTCAGGTGTAAGACCGTAGGCTCTCTGGAAGGCCATTACGGCAGTTGCTGTTCCATAGCCGAATATGCCATCTATTGCGCCGGTATAGTATCCCAATCTTTGGAGCAAGGATTGAACTTCCTTCACATCTGTGCCGCGGGAACCTATTCTCAATGTTCTCAAAGTATCACCTCACAAAAACTGCATAACTATTATCAGTTTATGCAGCATGCAGCTTAATGTGATGTAATTTCTTCTCAATAAAATGCTGCATAAAATGTTATTGCCATTTTATGCAGCACGGGTAATTTATGAGATTTTATAGATATTATCCTTGAACATTCCTTGTTTTTGCAGGGGTTGATTTTCCCTTCAACCTTACCTGAGGTTCTGATGGCAGCTTGAACAAGGGTATAAACCTATCCCATCCGGTTATGGTCAATAGTAAAATAGAGAATACGGCTACAAATGCCATAAAATTATATTTCATAATATCAAAAGGAGTAAATGCATGAAGCGGATATACAGCCATACATACTGCTACATAGAATCCCATATAGCAGTGCCATGGAACCAGCTGAGAGCCGAAAACACCCATAGCATCCGAGAATGTTGAGTTTCTGAGCCTTAATTTATACATGTCCTCTTCACTTGCTTCTACATTTTCATCCGTCATTTCTTTTATTATCGGCCCTATGGTTACAATCTGTGCCATTTCGTCAGCCAGTGCAGCATTACCTATCAAGCACATGATTCCATTGTAGAACATCAGTTGCTTTACGTTTCTGGAGATTTTCAGCACGAAATTTGATATAGGTTCAAAAGCTTTAAGGCTTCTCATTATACCTCCAAAAGCACCTATCCAAAGCATCATTACTACCGACCAGCTTCCTGCACTTTCAAAGCCTGCCTGCACCAATTCCAGGAAGCTGCTTATGGACTCCACAGTGCCTGCGAATAGACCAAATATCAGCGCTGATACAATACCTGTACCAAGACATATCATTGTAGGAACGCCTTTGAAGGCAACAGCAATTACAATTATCATGGGAATGACCATATAATACGGCACTCCTGATCTTACCTGCTCCAATAATGTTACAGCTGCAGGTCTTACTTCTGCCAATCTTTCAAATACATCCGGTGTTATTTGATTTATGGCTTCCGCTGCGCTGCCTACTTCCGAAGGCAGTCCCATGGTTAGGCCTACTACATAAAAGAGAATTCCGGCAATCACCAAACAAGCAGCAGACCATACTCCCTGATGTCTGACTCTGTCAGTAACATTAACTTTTTGCAATCCGGAGCTTACTACAGTTGTATCGGATATCAGTCCGATATTGTCTCCGAAGCATGAGCCGCCGGCGATTGCAGCAACTGTAAGCAATACATTGCCTCCCACTATATGATTCAGCCATAGAAATACAGGCGCACAGGATGCAAAGGTGCCCCAGGAAGTACCCGTCGCAATTGATAAGAAAGCAGTAACCATAAATCCGACAACAGCCACGGATTTAGCCGTTACTCCAAGCTTCAACGATATAATAATTATAGAGGCTCCTACTCCTGTAGCCATAAAGGTCTCTGCCACCGCATAAGCAAACATCAATATGAAAAATACCACAATCATTTCCTTTACGGCAGTAAAACCATTTTCCATTATTTCATCATATTTATGCTTTTCTGTTATAGCGGCTACAACTGCTGCATAAATTGTGGCCAATGGTGCCGCCATAACCAGGTCCATTCCTGAAATCATCAAACCTGCCAGTAGAAAAATAGGAGTAATCTTAAAAAATGCCATTTTATAACCTCCTCATTATTGATAATAATTTCGGTATCATTGCAATTACTTTTTAGGCAGTTTCTCCGCCATCAATGGGTATGTGTTGACCGGTAATATAGCTTGCTTCATCTGATGCCAGGAATACAAACAATGCCGCTACCTCTTCAGGAGTAGCATGCCTCTTCATAGGGATTCCCTGATTTACTTTCTCAAGCATTTCTTCCGTATATTCCGCCTTCTGCATAGGAGTCAGAACATATCCGGGGCATATGGAGTTTACTCTGATATAAGGCGCATATTCTAATGCCAGGGTCCTTCCCAGGAGTATGACACCTGCCTTTGAAGCATTATAATCTCCATAATAAGGATGAGCCTCCATGCCATTGGTCGATGCGGTAAACAAAACTACGCCGGATTTTTGCTTTTCCATCCTGCTGAGCGCTTCCTTGGAGCAAAGAAACATTCCGCCGAGATTGATGCCCATGACCTTTGACCACTGTTCAAAGTCTGTGTCTTTCACAAGATTTCTCACGCTTATTCCCGCATTGGATATCAGCACGTCTATGCCGCCGATGATTTCATCCACCTTTAAAAATCCTTCCTTTACGCTTGCAGGATCGCTTACATCGACTCTCACTCCTCCTGTTAAGTCCGGGTTGTCTTTCAAAACCTTTTTTAGAGCGTCTTCATTCCAATCGAATATGACAACTTTTGCTCCCTCTTTGGCAAAACGTTTGGCGGTCGCAAAGCCTATGCCGCTTNNCACCGGTGACTACAACCCTTTTCCCTTGAAATTCATCATACTTAGCCATTATTATCCCCCTTTCTTAACTTTATTTAGTTTAAGATGTTGCATAAAGTATGCCAAATCTATTGCGTCATAATCATCAGCATTTTTAAGGCTTTGCAGGCTGTTCTTGTTGAATATTTCACAAATTCATGCCATATATGGCAAACTATTTGTCATACAATTCATAATTTATGCAATATTCCCGCCCAGTCCTTTGCTTAATGCATCTATATACGTTGGCATGATGATTGCAAAGATAATATATATTTATTGATACAGGAGGAAATAAACATGAGTGATCATTCTCGCCCAACATGGATGGAAATAAATCTGGACAATCTTGCATATAACTGCAGAGAAATCAGGAAGCTGGTAAGACCCGAGACAATGATAATGGGAATAGTAAAAGGAAATGCCCAGGGACACGGAGCAGTAAAGGCAGGGGAAGCAATGCTGAAAAACGGCATTGACCGGTTTGGGGTAGCTATGTTATCGGAGGCTGTCGAGCTCAGAAAAGCATATAAGGGAGNNGAAGTGATAGAAAATGAGATAGCTCAGACAATCTATTCCTACGAGTCGGCAGAAGCTTTTTCCAGGGCAGCAGCGGGTCTGGGGAAAACTGCGATATTCCACATCAAGCTTGATACCGGGATGAACAGGATCGGCATAAAGGCCGGCGAAGAAGCCATCGATGAAATAATCCGCATATCAAAGCTTCCCAATATATTCATAGAGGGCATATTTACACATTTCGCCGTTGCAGATGAAGACCGGGCCTTCACATATAAGCAGGCGGAAAGATTTGATCATGTGGTGGAAGGTTTAAAAGGAAGAGGCTTGGAAATTCCCATAAAGCATGTGTCAAATAGTGCTGCCATAATGGATATGCCTGAATTGAACTATGATATGGTAAGGGCGGGCAGAATCCTTTTAGGCTATTGCCTTGAGCATGAGGCCAAAAAAAATAATATACGATTAAAAAGGGTAATGTCTTTATATACTGAGATATGCCATGTCAAAGAAATAGAGGCAGGAGAAGGTATAAGCTACGGCTTAAAATATAAAGCCGGCGAGAGGACAAAAGTGGCTACTCTTCCCATAGGGTATGGAGACGGGTTCGCCGGAACAGGAAGGATATTGATTTTGGTAAAGGGTTATCCCGTAAAAGTGATAGGAAGGATAACCATGGATATGACTATGGTGGATGTATCGGGGATTGATGCTGCAGTCGGCGACAAGGTAGAAATATGTCCGGAGCAATGGGAGGATTTTATGACTTTGGATATATTGATGTGGATCAGCCCCAGGATACCCCGAGAATATATTTGATCATGATCATATCAATAAAAGGAGGAATTTCGAAAGAAATGGAGAAAATTTATGTAAGAGCATAATAATGTCTGGAGATGTATTAAATGGATATGATATCGTATATTGGAAATTTGTGCGAAAGGTATAGCATATATTATAATATCAGTAGAGATGTGATTGTTCTGAATGAATCTATCGATATTATGGCTAAATTCAAAGATGTGCACGGAAGGACCTTCCTTGGGGCGAAGGATGTGATAGATTCATATGAAATCAATGAAATATGCTATGTTAAGCATATAGAAAACATAGATGCCATATCCCTTTCAGATTTCACCGGCTTTCTGAAAAAAGCAGTTGAAAATTATGTTGAACCCAAAAGAGATCATATGTGTACATATATAACAGGCATTGCAGTAACACAAAGCGATATCAAGGATGAGAATATACGAGCTATTGAGAGATTTAAATACAGCAAATCTTATTTATTCTCCCTCCACGG
>DPSW01000100.1 GCA_003527145.1 Clostridiaceae bacterium
GTTATCAGTTAGCACAACAGAGGTAGTAGGTGAAAATATGAATTATTTTGCAGGGGAATATGATGTAGTGGTTATAGGTGCAGGTCATGCAGGCTGCGAGGCTGCTTTGGCATGTGCCAGAATGGGCATGAAAACCCTTGTGACGGCCATTAATCTCGACAGTATAGCAATGATGGCATGCAATCCGTCTTTAGGCGGACCTGCTAAGGGTAATCTTGTAAGGGAAATAGATGCGCTAGGCGGAGAAATGGGCATTAATATCGATCATGCCATGATACAGGTAAGAACCTTAAATACAAAAAAGGGTCCTGCCGTGAGAGCTTTCAGGGCTCAAGCAGATAAGAAAAGATACTCCGAGAGAATGAAGGAGATTCTGGAAAGTCAAGAGAACCTTTATATAAAGCAAACAGAAATAATTGATATATTAACAAAGAATGGCGATGTGACAGGAGTTATCACAAATTTGGGTGCTCAATATAGCTGTAAGGCTGTAATAGTGGCTACAGGTGTATATTTGAACGGGAAAATAGTTATTGGAGATGTCAGCTATGAGGGGGGACCCAACGGTTTGTTTCCTGCTAAGAAGCTGTCACAATGCTTAAAAAATCTTGGCTTTGAAATCAGAAGATTTAAAACGGGAACCCCTGCCAGGATAGATGGGAAAATGGTAGACTATGATCAAATGTCGGAGCAGCCCGGAGATGAAGAGATGAAGCTGTTTTCTTTTATGTCAAAGGGTATAGAAATACGCCAAAACAGCTGCTATCTGACTTATACCAACGAAAGGACCCATAAGATCATAAGAGATAATATTCACAGATCACCCCTCTATACGGGAGGAGTCGAAGGTGTGGGTCCCAGATATTGTCCATCCATTGAAACAAAGATCNNTTATAGAGCCGGAAGGCCTGAATACCAGAGAGATGTATGTGCAGGGCATGTCATCAAGCTTGCCGGAAGATGTTCAAATAGAAATGCTGAGATCGATCAAAGGCCTGGAAAACTGCCAGATGATGAGAACCGCATATGCCATAGATTATGACTGCATAAATCCCCAGGAGCTTAAGCTGACCTTAGAAGCCAAGCATGTAAACGGTTTGTATTTTGCCGGCCAGATAAATGGCAGCTCCGGATATGAAGAAGCGGCAGCCCAAGGGCTTATGGCGGGAATAAATGCCGTATTGAAGCTTAAAGGAGAAGAGCCCTTGATCCTGGACAGATCAGAGGCTTATATAGGGGTGCTCATAGATGATCTGGTAACAAAAGGGACTGATGAGCCCTACAGGATGATGACCTCCCGGGCAGAATACAGATTGGTGCTGAGACAGGATAATGCGGATTTAAGGCTTACGGAAAAAGGATATAATGTAGGTTTGGTGACAGAGGAAAGATATAAGCAATTCATAGTTAAAAAAAGAAATATAGAAAATGAAATATACAGGCTAAAGAACAAATCCATCGGTTTTACAGAAAAGGTGAAGGAGTTTTTAAAGAAATACGACAGTGCCGATATAAAAAGCGGTATAACCCTTTATGAATTGATAAAGAGGCCCGAGATAACCTACAATTCACTGACAGAATTGGACGAAGATATGCCTGGATTGACCGATGAGGAAGCAGAAGAGCTGGAAATACTGATAANNCTCGTACAAATTGAGCAGTTTAGGAAGCTGGAAGGTAAAAGACTTCAAGATGATATTGATTATAAAAAAATAAAAGGCCTGTCTACGGAAGCGATGCAGAAGCTATCGGAGATAAAGCCTTCAAATATAGGTCAGGCATCTAGGATATCAGGGGTATCTCCGGCGGACATTTCTGTGCTGCTGGTTTATTTGGAGCAAATCAGAAGGAGATAGTGTTTATATGAATAATGTTGATATATTGGTCAAAGGCCTGGAAAGGCTAGGAATAGGAGTTGACGCAGAAAAACTGGAAAAGCTCATCGCATTTAAGGACATCCTTTTGGATTGGAATGAAAAAATAAACCTCACTTCAATAACAGATGAAAAAGAAGTATATATAAAGCACCTTATTGATTCTGCTACCTGTCTAAACAGCGGAATGATAAAGGCAGGATATAAAGTAATAGATATCGGCACCGGCGCAGGCTTCCCCGGTATGGTGATAAAAATATTAAAGGATGACATCAGCATGACCCTGCTGGATTCTTTGAATAAAAGGATTATTTATCTTGAAGATGCAGCGAAGAGGCTGGCATTGAATCAAGTTGACATAATACATGGAAGGGCTGAAGAATTCGGAGTAAAGCAAGGATATAGAGAAAGCTTTGATATAGTATTGTCAAGAGCTGTTGCTTCATTGAATGTGCTGGTTGAATACTGTATTCCTTATGTAAAAATGGGGGGATATTTCTTATGTCAAAAAGGTCCTTCCTATAAGGAGGAGCTGGAGGAAGCCGGCAAAGCTGTAGAGATTCTGGGAGGGAGCTTGGAAAGGATAGAAGAATATCAATTGCCCTATAGCGATATCATACATTATATATTGATAATAAAAAAGATCAAAAATACTCCGACAAAATATCCGAGAAAACCTGGAAAACCTGCAGCCAGTCCTATAAAGTGATTCGGTAAAGGTAGAAATTATATGATATTTGACTGAATATGCAGGTCAAAAGTCTACTGCTATAAGAAGGAACATAGTGAAGAATGGCGAATAAATAAAGAGGCTGGGTCTGTTGATATAATTCTTTCTAAATAGATATGCAAGCCTGGGNNCAATTCCCCTTGAAATGCAGAGGGGATGATAGAGTTGAATGAAAACAAATCAATAACAAATATTTCTATTGAAAATATAGCTCCTAATCCATATCAGCCGCGAAAAAACTTTAATAATTTATCCCTTGATGAGCTTTCCGAATCTATCAAAGCTTATGGGGTGCTGCAGCCCATTAATGTCAGAAAAATTGGAGAAGACGGTTATGAATTGATTGCAGGAGAGAGACGGCTTAGAGCCGCAAAGATTGCAGGATTGGAAAAGATTCCTGCTATAGTTGTGGAAGTAGTGGAACAGGATTCTGCAGTTATAGCGCTTATTGAAAATCTGCAAAGAGAAGATTTAAATTTTCTCGATGAAGCAGAAGGCTATTATAATTTAATAAATGATCACGGCATGACTCAGGAAGAGTTGGCCAAAAAAGTAGGAAAAAACCAATCGACTATAGCTAACAAACTGAGACTTCTAAGACTGCCTTCGGATATAAAAAAAGAGATATTGGCAAATAATCTGACAGAAAGGCATGCAAGGGCTCTCCTGAAGCTTCCGGAGGAAAAACTCCAGCACAAGGTGGTAAAAACTATAATAAGCCGTTCCTTAAATGTAAAAAAGACGGAGGAGCTTGTAGAAAAATATCTGGATGAAATAGCAGCGACAAAGGAAAAACCGTCTGATAAAAGAATAAGGGGCAAGATCAACTATAACATATATATAAACACCATAAAGAATACATATAAGGAAATAGTAAAAACCGGCTTTAAGATGCAGTATAATCAAGAGGATAAGGGCGATTATATCGAAATAAGCATTAAGGTGCCAAAAGCGTGATAGGAGAATAGAGAACACGAATTAACACGGGAGAGTGTTTATTTAAATCAATTAAAAGTCCGTTGAATTTTACTGAAGATTAATTAATCACACTGTAAATGCTATTTGCGGTGTGATTAATCTTTTTGCTATCCTCCCGTGTTTTTTTGCGAAAAATTCCGTGTCTTTCAGTGGTTTCCGCCTCCTCTTGTGTCACAACATTTATATTTTATTCAGCAGTATCAATGCACCCATTATTATAAATAGAATACCTGCTGCATTTTGTATGAAATGAGGGGGTATATATTTTGTTATGTAAGTACCCGCAAATACTCCCAAGAGTGAAGAACAGATCAGCGCCAAGCAGGCGCCGATAAAAACCGGAAAGGGTGAGCTATGCTTTGCTGATAAAAGCATGGTCTCCAATTGAGTTTTATCCCCCAATTCAGCTATAAAAACCAACCAAAATGTAGATATGATTATTCTTGCCATTTTAATCCTCCCGTATTGCAGATATTATGACTTTCAAAATTGATGCTATTACATAACCTATAAAGCCTCCCCATAGAACTGTAAAAATGAATATATTTTTGTCGTACAGCACTTCCTGCTTGCTCATTATTGCTTTTCCTAAGCTAATAGATAAAAACACCGGTGCAGAGCGGATTTTTGAAGGAAGCTGAATATTTTTGAAAAAATCTATCCAGGCAAAAATCCCCCAAGCAAACCCCAAACATATACATTTTGAATATATTTTTTTATACATATAGTCCACCTTCATATTTCTTTGTATATATTATTCATTTGTACTTTCATATATTATAACTTTGTATTAATATAATTATATGGAGAAGGTGAGGTGTGGAATATGTCGAAATCTATTGCAGTGTTCAATCAAAAGGGTGGCGTAGGGAAAACAACAACAGTGATAAATTTATCTGCATGCCTTGCCAGCCTTGGGAAAAAGATCCTTATGATAGACATTGATCCCCAAGGCAATACTACAAGCGGCATTGGTTTGGATAAGAACAGCTTAAAATATACCATTTATGATGTACTTATAAATAACATTTCTCCGCGGGAATGCGTAGAAGCTACCACACATGAGGGGTTATACATAATACCTGCAAGCGTGCAGCTTGCAGGTGCTGAAATAGAGCTGACTTCATTGAAGGGGCGAGAACTGAAGCTAAGGGAATGTATAACCGAAATAAAAGAGTATTATGATTACATCTTTGTTGATTGCCCTCCGTCTTTAGGTTTATTATCGGTAAATGCATTATCAGCAGTAGATAGCGTTTTGATTCCCATACAATGTGAGTATTATGCCTTAGAAGGGGTAAGTCAGTTGATGAGAACCTACACATTGGTAAAAAAGAGTTTAAATAAGGAACTGGAAATTGAAGGCGTTGTAATGAGCATGTTTGACGGAAGGACTAACCTTTCCATTCAGGTAGTTGAGGAAGTAAAGAAATATTTCAAAGGAAAGGTATATAAAACTATGATACCCAGAAATGTAAGGCTTGCGGAGGCGCCGACCCATGGTCTGTCCATATTGGGGTATGATTCCAAATCAAAGGGTGCAGAGGCGTATCTTGAACTGGCAGAAGAATTTATAGATTTATCCGAGGAGGCGATATGATGGCTAAGAAAGCTTTGGGGAAAGGCTTGAGTGCTCTCATACCGGAAAATCCCGAGCTTAGCAACGGCAACAGCGTTCTTCAATTGAAAACAACCGAAATAGAAGCTAATGAAAATCAGCCCAGGAGAAAATTTGACGAAGAGGCTTTAAATAGCCTGGCTGAGTCAATAAAAGAACATGGCATTGTACAGCCCATAATTGTGAGGCGGGATGGAGAAGGCTACCAGATCGTGGCCGGTGAACGGCGCTGGAGAGCTGCCAGGATAGCAGGCTTAAAAGTTGTTCCGGTAGTAGTCAAGGATTACAGCGAGACCCAAATTTTAGAGATAGCGCTGATAGAAAACTTGCAAAGAGAGGATTTAAATCCTATTGAAGAGGCTAATGCCTATAAAACATTGATGGAAGAGCATTCATTCTCACAGGATGAAATAGGAAAGAGAATAGGAAAGAGCAGATCAGCAATAACAAATTCCTTGAGATTATTGAACCTTCCTAGTGAAATAGTTGAACATCTGATTTCCGGCAAATTAACAGCCGGACATGCNNATGATGACAAAAAGAAAATAGAAGCGGCTGAAAGAATCATCAACGAGGGTCTGAATGTAAGGCAAGCAGAAAAGCTATCAAAAGAAAAGAAAACTGTAAAAAGGATAAAAAGTAAATCCGCAGAAATATGTGATATCGAAGAAAGATTAAGAAATATTTTTGGAACCAAAGTTACCATAACCCACAGCAAAAAGAAGGGGAAAATTGAAATTGAATATTATGGAATTGATGATCTGGATAAAATCTTAGATTTGCTGGAAAAATAATGGCCTTCTATTTTGCCTTTAGAGACGTTTTAATCAGACGAATAATAATAAAACACCATAACAAGAAAAACTTCGTTACAAGCCAAAATTTTGGGTTTGGAGGTGATTTCATGAAACAATATATTTTGAGCTCCTTTATTTCAAAGTTTGGAGGAGGAAATAAGGCTGCGGTTGTTTTTGACGATATAGGATTAAATGAGAAAGATATGAAAGCCATAGCCAGATATAATAATTTTTCAGAAACAGCCTTCATAAGCATTAAAGAATCCTGCTATCCGGATTTTAAGATAAGATATTTTACTCCTGAGGAAGAAGTCGATATATGCGGCCATGCTGCTCTGGCTTCCTTTTTCATTCTTTATAAGCTTGGATATCTGGAAAAGGAAGAAGCTTATCATTTGACTAAAGCAGGAAAGCTGAAAGCAATAAAAAGAGAAGATATATTTTATATACAGATGAAAGAGCCGGAGATAGTTGGTTTCGCTGATGCCGGAGATATTGAAAAGATTACGACTCTTAAAGAGCAAGATATAATAACAGATATAAATGGAAAAATATCGATAGTCTCTACAGGCCTAAAAGATGCTATAATTGAAGTCGGTTCTATGCAAGCTTTAAAGGATATGAGCATAAAAAAGGAAGAGATGATCGCCTTCTGCAGGAGTAAAAACATAGTAGGAGCTCATGTTGTTTCACGTGAAACAATTGAAAAGGACTCAGATTTTTCCTGCAGAAACTTTGCTCCCGCAGTGGGCATAGATGAGGAATCGGCAACAGGAACCTCCAATGCTTCTTTGATATACTACATAAAAACTATGGCAAAAGAAAAAATAGAAAAGACTTCATTCAAAATAGAGCAAGGCTATTTCATGGACAGTCCCAGTAATATTTTTGTATATGCTGATGAAAAAACAAAGACAGAGATATATGTAGGCGGAAGAGCGCAAATCCTTGAATCCCAAGAGCTGAGCTGTTGATGTTTCACGTGAAACATTACCCTAGAGCTAAGGATTCAGAACTCAGGGTACAGGAGCTAGGGTTGGCGCTGGGGTCAGGAGGACGGGAACACGGATTGGCACGGAATCTTTCACGGATTTTCACGGTGGGGGTTTAATGGTTATGCTGGCTGATAAACGCTGCACGCGAGTTTTGGCGCAACCCTATGCAGGCTTACAAAGTCTTAGTCCTGAAGCTTCCGCAATCGTTACCAGTCAACACAACTCAGATAAGACGAGGTGATAACATGAACTTATTAGAGTTAATAAACAATAATTATATAATGAGCTTAATATTTGCATCAGCCATTTTGATATTGCTGATCTGGAATATTATCCTCTCAGTCAGCTTGGTGAGGGCTAGAAGCAGATATAAGAAGATGATGAGAGGAAGCTCAAACAAAAATTTGGAGCAGATGATGGCTGATTATATGTCGAGCATTGATACTACAGTGGGAAGGATTGAAATTCTCAACCAGGATATGGTTCATCTCAAGGAACAAACCGACAGATGCATTCAGAAGTTTAATATTATAAGATATAATGCTTTTGCTGAAGCCGGTTCTGATCTGAGCTATTCGATTGCGATGCTGGACAATTATAACAATGGAGCGATTATTACATCCATATATGGAAGGAATGAAACTGTGACCTATGCTAAGCCTGTTGAAAGCGGTGCTTCGAGATATCCGTTATCTGTAGAGGAAGAATTGGTTCTTGACAGGTGCATAAAAAGCAGAAGATAGTATAATACCATCTCCGGGAAGGGATAATAACCCTGGAGGTGGTATTATGGTTATTGCGGTGGAAAAGGGATTGGAAAGATTGAAGGAGCAATTAGAAAGCAGGGGCTATGAATGCTTTTATATAGGGGAAAACCATGTGGCAGATGCAGTAATATATAAGGATAAGGATAATCATCCGTATTTTGAAGTAAATAAATTTTCTATTACAAATATGCTGAGCTCATATAGCGATTCACCCCATGGAGCTCTTTTGATCAACGCGGGGAACAAAAGCATAGATGAGATAGTAAACATACTTACGCGCAGGACATATAGCCCATTGCTTTGATGGGGGCGGAAACCACTGATTACAATTAAAAAGGAGTATGCCGTCATTATGAGCGCCAGCAAAGAATCATATATACAGATGAATGCTTTGCTTCATTTTGCTTAGTTAAGAATGACAGAGATTGTTTTTACTCAATTATGGTGAATTATAAATTGGCTGCAAATAGCATTTTATATATAAAGGTTTGATACTGTCACCCTTCAGTGATTTTTTGCGAAATTTCAGTGTCTTTCGGTGGTTTTCCTAATCTCCTGACCTCTGAATTAAAGTGTTTCCATAGACTGTATCGTAT
>DPSW01000464.1 GCA_003527145.1 Clostridiaceae bacterium
CTAATGCTCAAACGATGCAATACATGCCTCATTATAATACATGGATGCAGACTCCAACAAGGCCGGGACCTGTATGAACTCCTAGTGCAGGACCTATTTGGCCGAATATGATATCCTTTACATTGGGAAGGTTTGACAGGGTCTCCTTTATCTTAGCCGANNCAATATGTCCTTCGGAGATTTCCTTTGCGATTTCCACCAGCTTCTCAAGTGATTTTTTTCTGCCTCTTACCTTGGCATGGCTATAATATTTGCCTTCTTCATTTATGGATATAATAGGCTTAATGTCCATTATGTCGCCTATGGTTGCAGCTACGGTGTTTATTCTGCCTCCTTTTTTCAGATACTCCAGTATGGGGAGGCAATAGAATATCTTGATCTTTTCTCTCAATGATATTATCTTTTCTTTGACTTCATCGATTTTCAAACCCTGAGAGATCATCTTAGCAGCTTCATAAACCATAAATCCAAGGCCTATGGATAAGCTTTTTGAGTCAATAGCTATAATATTCAAATCCGGAAAATCCTTGCTTATCATTTTGATCATATCAAAGGTACCGCTCAAGCCGCTTGAAATATTTATGGACAAAACATTTTTTATTCCTTGATCTCTTATAGACTGAAGCAAATTTTTACAATCTAAAGGAGATGCCATAGAAGTTTTGGGTATTTCGTCAGGCATCCTGTCGTATATCTCCTGGGGTGTTATATCTACGCCGTCCCTATACTCTCTGTCCGGATATATTACTCTCAGCGGGAGGGTAAAGATCGAATGATTTCTTATTATTTCCTCGGGCAAATCACAGCTGCTATCGGTGATCAAGGCAATTTTTTCATTGATATTGTCCATGCATATTCCTCACTTCATATATGTATTTTGTTTATATATTATCCATAACCGTTTTTATCATCTTAGGGGCTTTTTTACATTTTTCTTCTGAAACAGCGCATACTGCAAATCTTAATCCTTTTTTAAGGGGTATCAAAAATAAATTATCCTCCATTAGCTTATCGCTTATGGCTTTTGCATTATCGCAGGGTATGCTCACAAAGAAGCCGTCTCTATAAGGAAGTATCTCCAATCCTGCATCATCAGATGCCTTAACGAATGCTTCTGCTCTTTTTTGAAGCATGGTTTTGTATACGGCTTTTTCAGCTTCATAGACTTCAGATTTCTTAGGATCATTTGATATCCTGGTCATGACTTCCATTGCACCCCTGTTGCAGTTTGACCAATTGGCCCTGTTTGAATGGGCGCAGGAATAATAGAATTCCTCTGCTATATCCTCGCTTGAAGATATTCCTATAGCTGCCCCAAGCCTCATACCGTACATAGTATAGCCTTTAGACAAGCTATAGCCTATGACTACCAATATGTTTTCGGGAAGGTTGGAGAATTGCTTGAAGAACTTTCTTCTTTCATTTCCCTTTCCGGCAAAGTCTATGTATGCTGCATCAACAAGCAGTATTATCCTGTTTTCTTTGTCTTTCGCATTTTCCACCATTAGATCTATTACTTGCTTCCATTCATCATCAGATAAGCTGTAGCCTGTGGGGTTCTGAGCAGGGCTGTTGATTATTGCCACCAGCCTTTTTTGCTTGTTTAGGAGCTTTTCAAAGCTTTCTCTGAATGATTTTATGTTGAATTCGTTCTTGTCGTTAAATAAATTATAAAAGTCTACTTTTCTGCCATACTCCTCAGAAATAGTGACATAAGGCTTCCAATACCAGTCGGATACCAGCACTGAATCCCCTGGGTTTGTGTAATTGTATATGGTATGTCTGACCGAACCGGTCCCTCCCGGAGTAGCTACTGCCTTGATGTAGGCTTCCGGCCTGTATTCTTTGAAACATGCTTCTTGAACGGCCTCCAGATAATCAGGCTGTCCGGCCACCAGAGCATAAGCAGCTATGTTTTCATTAGGCATGGATTTCAATTCATCGTATACAGCTTTCATGCATATTAAATTTCCATCATCATCTGCCAGCGCCCCTAGTGTAGAGTCTATTACTTTATCTTTCCCATATTTTTTGATCGCTTGTTGTGCTTTAGCTGCCAGTCCGAAAATTGCATCATCCTCTTTAGGCCATACCGCATGTTTTGCCGCCATAGAATTAATCATAATATCACTCCAATATATTTAATAGTAAGCTTACGAAAACTCAAAGAGTTTGAGCTTTATATATTTCAATATTATTCTAACCTTTAACATAACACTAGTCAATGACGCTAGTTCTACATTTTTTCCTTTACATTTGTACCGGTTATAGATAAAATTAAAATACGGGTCAAATAAAATTTATTATTCTGTAAATTTTATATATGCTTATAGGGTAATATATGGTCAAGTATGTAATCTGATAAAATAACCTGATAAGGGGGAATTCATTATGAAAGAATACAAAACCGAAAACCTGAGAAATGTTTGTCTGTTAGGACACGCCAGCGCCGGCAAAACTTCTATCGGAGAGGCTATGCTTTATAACACAGGGGTATTAGACAGATTTGGCAAAGTTGACGATGGTACTACTACATTAGATTTTGATCCCGAAGAAGTTAAAAGGAAGATTTCCATAAGTGCAGCGGTAGCTCCATGCGACTGGAAAGACATAAGAATCAATGCTATTGACACTCCGGGATACTTTGATTTCGTAGGAGAGGCAGTTGCAAGCCTTAAAGTGTGCGACGGCGCATTGATAGCTGTCGACAGTGTATCCGGTGTAGAAGTAGGCGCAGAAAAAGCCTGGGATATGGTGACCGAAAAAGGTATACCTTCCTTGTTTTTTATCAATAAAATGGATAGAGAAAATGCAAACTTCTCAAAAGTTTTTGGACAACTGAGAGAAGTTTTTGGAAATAAATTGGTTCCTCTTGTGCTTCCCATTGGTGCAGAGTCCGGCTTCAAAGGTGTAATAGACCTTATAGATATGAAGGCCAGGACCATGGATGGGCATAAGGTTGTTGAAAGTGAGATACCTTCAGGTCATGAAGATGATATAGAAGAATTCAGAAGTATGATAATTGAGGCTGCAGCTCAGACTGACGAAGAACTCATGGAAAAGTATTTCGGAGGCGAGGAGCTCAGCAAGGATGAAATAGTAAAGGGTTTAAGGCTTGGAGTCTTGGGCGGAGACGTTGTTCCTGTCCTTTGCGGCTCTGCTGTTAAGAACATAGGCGTTGTGACCCTCATGAATACGATAGAAAGATTTTTCCCATCCCCGTCAGATGCCGGAGAATATCATGTAAAGGATTTAAAAGCTAACAAAGAAGAAAGCAGAAAGCTTGATATGAATCTTCCCTTCAGTGCACAGGTATTTAAGACAGTAGCAGACCCGTTTGTAGGCAAGATTTCAATGTTCAAGGTGATGTCAGGCAGCGTAAGCTCAGATACGGAAGTGTTCAACTCAAATAAAGAGAAGAAAGAGAGACTGAGCGGACTGTTCCTGTTGAGGGGTAAAAAGCAGCTTCCTATGACGAAGCTTGTGGCAGGAGATATCGGGGCTATTGCAAAGCTTCAGTTTACTACTACAGGGGATACATTATGCGATCCTAACAATCCCGTAATGTTCGATGCTTTGAAGTTCCCGGAACCCAACATTGCCATGGCAGTAGAGCCAAAGTCCAAAGGCGATGAAGATAAAATAGGAAGCGGACTCCAAAGGCTTATGGAAGAAGATCCGACACTAAAGGTGGAGAAAAATGCCGAAACAAGGCAGACACTTATATCAGGCATCGGAGAGCAGCATCTTGAGATAGTTACAAAGAAGCTGTTGAATAAATTTGGCGTTGATGTATTGATTAAGGACCCTAAAATACCATATAGGGAGACCATTAAGAAATCTGCAAAGGCGGAAGGTAAACACAAAAAGCAGTCCGGAGGACATGGACAGTATGGTCATGTATGGGTTGAGTTTGAACCTATTTTGGATGGCAACACGGAATTTGAGTTTGTTGATAAGATTGTAGGCGGCGTAGTGCCGAGGCAATATATACCCGCTGTAGAAAAGGGCCTCAGGGAATGCACTGAAGAAGGCGTATTGGCGGGCTATCCGGTAGTTAGTTTGAGATGCACATTATATGACGGATCNNAGACTCGGCGGAAATGCCCTTCAAGATTGCCGCATCCCTGGCATACAAAAAAGGCCTGGCTGCTGCAGAACCGGTTTTATTAGAGCCTATTTACAGTGTAGAAGTAACCGTTCCCGATCAGTACATGGGGGATATTATAGGCGACTTGAATAAAAAGCGGGGAAGAGTTCTGGGCATGGAGCCTGCAGGAAAGCTTCAAAAAGTTACGGCAGAAGCACCGCTGTCTGAGATGTTCAAATATGCGACAGATTTGAGATCCATGACTCAGGCAAGAGGGAGCTTCAGCATGAAATTCGTGAGGTACGAAGAAGTTCCCGCTCAAATAGCTCAAAAGGTTATAGAAGCTGCTAATCTGGAAAAAGAAAAGGAACAATAAAGAATTTAAAAAAATTATGAATACAAAATACGGCAAATTATGGGTTTGCCGTATTTTTTTGGCGGCATATTTATCTGGTGCTTTCATAAACTAGTAATAAAGTAAATTGATAAATATCCATCATGTCATGGGAGGGCGTTGAATGATACAAAGAAGAATGTCGCTGGATCATCCGATGGGATTAAACGATGTAAGAAGAGTGGTAGAAAATATAAAAGATATTGGTGAGGGGGAAGAACTGGTAATACAAATGAGCAGCCAGGATTCTTTCAGAGCAGAAGGCATATTTTCGGTACTTGACACAGGAGACTACCGGTGGTCCGCTAAAGGAGGGCATGATGGAAAAGACTATTATATAGTCGCGAGAAAAAGATGATTCTGTAGGGGAGGCATTAGGATGAAAGACAGAAGAACCGATTTTGGAAATATAGAAGATGAGATTGCGGATGTAAGCCTCTATGGCGAGTTTGTATCGACTTTTCATAGCTGGGTTAGTTCTGAAAGGCAAAAAAGCAAGGTTAAGGAATTGGAGCATATAAGTGAAGAAAAATCAAAATAAGTTACGTGCCGGCCACGTAACTTATTTAAATGGGAAAATTTAAGCAAAAATATATTTGCGCCCATAATAGCGAATAATTATAATTAATTATAAGGTCAAAGAAAGTCAAAGTCAGAAAGAGTGATAATATGGCAAGAATAAGTGATATTATAGAAGAATTCATCAACCAATTGATTCGCGAAGCGGAAGGAACCGTTGAAATAGGAAGGAATGAACTGGCCGATTATTTCAACTGTGCTCCTTCCCAAATCAATTATGTTTTAACCACAAGATTTACTACAGAAAGAGGATATTATATAGAATCAAGAAGAGGAGGCGGAGGCTGCATTAAGATATCCAAAATCGATAAAGATAAACAGGAATATCTGAAGAATATTTTATCTAAAGAAATTGGGGATAACCTTAATAAGGAGCGGGCATTTGGGTTTGTTGATTTTATGCAAAGGGAAGGTTTTTTATCAGAAAGAGAGAGCAATATAATAAAAGCTGCCGTAGATGACAGCAATATGCCTATGATACCCAGGTCCGTAAGGAATGTAATAAGGGCGGCCATACTGAAGGCCATGCTGGTATCGGCATTGATATAGCTATTTTTTAGCATTGGAGGAGAGAATTATGATTTGTACTGAATGCGGCAAGAGGCCTGCTACAGTTCATATTACAAAGATTGAGAATGGAAAGAAATCAGATATGCATCTTTGCGAGCAGTGCGCTTTGACCAAAGGGGCTTTAAATATCAATACGGGATTTTCTATCAACGATTTATTGACAGGCCTGTTGAATACAGGTGCGGCGCTGCCCATCAAGATGGATTTTTTAGATGATCCTGTCTGCCCCGTATGCGGCATAAAATACAGCCGCTTCAGAGAAACGGGCAGATTTGGCTGCGGGAGCTGCTATAAGACCTTTGGTGACAGGCTGACTCCCCTGTTCAGAAGAATACACGGGAACATAAGCCATACGGGCAAGATTCCTCAAAGAGCCGGAGGAAGGTTGAAGGTTGCCAGAGAGATGGAAACATTAAAAGCGGAGCTCTCAAACGCAATAAAAAATGAAGAATATGAGAAGGCTGCGGAGATAAGAGATAAAATCCGGGCGCTGGATAAGGCCAATGGGAGGGAAGAATGATGAGCGGATGGATTACGCAGGAAGGACCACAAAATGAGATAGTGATAAGCAGCAGGGTAAGGCTTGCGAGAAATATAGCATATACTCCTTTCCCGGCATATCTGGACACGGAGGAAGCCAATAAGCTGATAGATAATGTATATAGGGCTGCTAAAAAAAAGGAAGACCATGAATATGCTCTTTATGCCATAGATAAAATGCCTCAGATGGAAAGGCAGATACTGCTGGAGAAGCACCTGATAAGCCCTGACTTAGTAAAGAGTTCTAAGGGCGCTGCTTTGATATCAGGGGATGAGATGATCAGTATAATGATAAATGAGGAAGACCACATCAGTATACAATCAATACTTCCGGGATTCCAGGTGAACAAGGCATGGAGTATTGCAAATGAAGTGGATGATGTATTGGAAGAGGCTCTTGATTATACCTATGATGAGAAGCTGGGCTATCTGACCTGCTGTCCTACCAATGTAGGCACGGGAATGCGGGCTTCCGCCATGATACATCTTCCTGCATTAAATATGATAGGCAACATAAGCAAGATACTTCAGGCGGTAACCCAGATAGGGCTGACTATAAGGGGCTTATATGGTGAAGGGACAGAGTTTTTGGGCAATCTTTTCCAGATATCCAACCAGATAACCTTAGGCCTGTCCGAGGAAGAAATAGTCGGGAATATCAATGCCGTAACCTCTCAAATCGTAGAAAAGGAAAGAGAGGCCAGAAACATTTTATTGAACAACAATAGAATCCAGCTGGAGGATAAGTTTTGGCGCTCATGGGGTATCCTTAAAAATGCCAGAGTCATGACTTCTCAGGAAGCGATGAAGCTTCTGTCCGATATAAGATTGGGCATGGATTTGAATTTCATTGAAAATCTCACCGTACCGCTACTAAACGAGATAATGATAGAGACGCAGCCTGCAAGCATACAGAAGTACGCGGGAGAAGAATTAACCCCCGAGGCCAGGGATATAATAAGGGCAGAAATAATAAGGGGAAAATTATAACTTTTATTGATAGAAAGAGGAGATTATATGGGTATTTTTGATAAATTTACGGAAAGAGCCCAAAGGGTAATGGTATATGCTCAGGAAGAAGCCATCAGGCTAAGACATGACTACATCGGCACGGAGCATATACTGCTGGGGCTCGTCAGAGAAGATGAGGGCATAGGAGCCCAATTGATAAAAAACAGAGGCGGCGATCTGGAGGAACTGCGAAAAAGGGTCATGGCCGTAATCGGTATGGGTCAAGAACCTGTAACCAAGGTGATAGGCTATACACCAAGAACCAAAAATATACTGGAAAGCAGCTTAAGCGAAGCGAGAGCCCTGGGACACAACTATGTAGGTACAGAGCATCTTTTATTGNNACAGCATAGGCATAACCCTGGAGGACATAGAAGATGATATTATAAAACAACTATCAAGTGAGGATAAGCCGGCTGCAAAAGCAGGCGCTTCAGGAGCAAAGAGAACCAATACTCCAAACCTTCAGCAATACGGGAAGGATTTAACCGAAGCAGCCAGAGATGGCAAAATCGACCCCATAATCGGCAGGGATAAGGAGACTGAAAGGGTAATACAGATATTGAGCAGAAGAACCAAGAACAATCCAGTCTTAATCGGCGATCCGGGTGTCGGGAAAACTGCCATAGCTGAAGGCCTTGCACAAAAAATTGCAGAAGGAAACGTGCCTGAAATATTGAAGGATAAACGAGTAGTGACGCTGGACCTTTCTGCTATGGTAGCAGGCTCAAAATACAGAGGCGAATTCGAAGAAAGACTCAAAAATGTGATGAATGAAATAAAAGAAGATAAAAATGTCATATTGTTTATCGATGAAATGCACACCATCATAGGAGCCGGGGGGGCCGAAGGAGCTATCGATGCTTCCAATATATTAAAGCCCGCCCTGGCCAGGGGGGAGATACAGGCTATCGGTGCTACCACTTTGGATGAATACAGAAAGCATGTGGAAAAGGACCCTGCTTTAGAGAGAAGGTTCCAACCTGTAATGGTCGGAGAGCCTACCAAGGAAGAAACCGTTCAGATTTTGGAAGGCTTGAGGGATAAATATGAGGCCCACCACAAAGTCAAGATAACAGATGAATCGATAAAGGCAGCAGTCGATCTTTCCGACAGATATATAACCGACAGATTCCTTCCCGATAAGGCCATAGATCTTATAGACGAAGCTGCTTCAAGGATCAGGATAAAAACCTTTACGGCTCCGCCGGATGTAAAGAAGCTGGAGGAGGAGCTGTTGTCTCTGGATAAGGAAAAAGCCGAAGCGATCAATTCTCAGAACTTTGAGAAAGCAGCAGAGATAAGGGATAAAGAGCAGGACACTAAAAAGAATCTCGAGGCTATAAAAAAACAGTGGAATGACAAGGCAAATCAAAATGAGCCTGTTATAGGCGAAGAGGAAATCGCACACATTGTGTCCTTATGGACGGGTATACCTGTTACAAAGCTTGCAGAAGAAGAATCCAAGAGACTTTTAAACTTGGAGAATATCCTCCACGAAAGGGTCATAGGCCAGGAGGAAGCTGTTTCGGCAGTATCCAAGGCTATAAAAAGAGCGAGGGTAGGCTTAAAGGACCCGAAGAGGCCTGTAGGCTCCTTCATATTCCTCGGACCTACAGGCGTAGGCAAGATGGAATTATCCAGAGCTCTGGCCGATGTGCTGTTTGGTGACGAAAACGCCATGATCAGGATAGATATGTCTGAGTATATGGAGAAGCATACTGTGTCAAGGCTCATAGGTTCACCTCCGGGATATGTGGGCTACGAGGAAGGCGGGCAGCTTACCGAAAAGGTGAGGAGAAAGCCGTACTCGGTAGTTTTGCTGGATGAGATAGAAAAAGCTCATCCGGATGTATTCAATGTGCTCCTTCAGATGCTGGAGGATGGAAGATTGACGGACGGAAAGGGCAGGACGGTGGATTTCAAGAATACGGTGATAATAATGACCTCCAATGTGGGCGCAAGCACTATCAGAAGGCAAAAGGTCATGGGCTTTACTTCGACCGTGGGAGAAAAAGAAGAAGCCTATGAAAGAATGAAAGACAATGTGATGGAAGAACTGAAAAAAACCTTCAGGCCTGAATTCTTGAACAGAATAGATGATGTAATAGTATTCCATCAACTGGAAGAGCACCATCTGAAGAAAATTGTGGACTTGATGCTGAAATCCTTGGTCAAGAGAATTGGTGAACTCAATATAGAGATAGAAGTGACGGATGCAGCCAAAGCTCTGCTGGTCAAAAAAGGTTATGACCCGATTTATGGAGCAAGGCCTCTCAGAAGAGCAATTCAAAAGATGATGGAGGATAAGCTGTCCGAAGAAATGCTGGCAGGCAATGTGAAAGCCGGGAGCAAGGTCCTTATAGACTCCGACGGCGAAAAGCTGATATTTAAGTAGGAAACGGAGAACACAGATTTACGCGGAATCTTGCACGGATTAACAGGTAGTGAAGAATATATTCAAGAGAAAGGGGAACAGCTATGTGTCTGCCCCTTTTCTTGAATATCATGAATAATTCGAGTTTTTTGCATTGTAATTAGAATTCCATTTCTTCAAGAAGCAATACGGCTGCTTCGATTATCTCGGGGCATACTTCCCCGCAGCGCAAACCGCCGGCGAATCCACAGGCAAGTTTCATAGAAAGCTGCTCGTCCATTCCAAACTGTTTACAAAAGGCGCCCACAACGGCTTT
>DPSW01000237.1:0-861 GCA_003527145.1 Clostridiaceae bacterium
GTCCCGTGAGGCTCAATGGATCGCCAATAGAGGTTATATATGTCTTAACGTAAATTTTAGAGGGTCAACCGGATATGGGAAGGATTTTTTAAATAAAGGCAACAAGCAGTGGGGCAGGGATATGCACAATGATCTTATCGATGCGATAAATTGGGCTATTTCTTCCGGAATAGCAGATAAGGATCGGATATGTATAATGGGAATGTCTTACGGAGGCTACGCTACCCTTGCAGGGGTAACCTTAACACCGGACATTTTTAAGTGCGCTATAGATAGAGTAGGTCCAAGCAATTTGATCAATCTTATGAATTCTTTGCCGGATCATTGGCGGTTGCTAAAGGATAATTATTTTCTTCGGGTAGGTCATCCAATAGAGGATAAGGAGCTCCTTATGGAAATTTCCCCAATATTTCATTTGGACAAAATTAAAGTTCCAATTTTAATAGCCCATGGTTTGAATGATCCCAGAGTAAATGTTTCGGAGTCAGAAAATGTCGTAAAACATTTAAAAGAGAGCAATAAGGTATATGAATACATATTATTTGAGGATGAAGGACATTTGATAAATAAAGAAAAAAATAATTATATTTTTTATAAAGCAGCAGAGAACTTCTTGAATAAATATCTATAACATCACTTATGCGGGAGGAGTTTAAATGCTAGGATATGTTTTAAAAAGAATAATCACCTTAATAGCGACTCTTTGGATTATAATAACTATAACATTTTTCTCTATGAAGGCCCTTCCGGGAGACCCATTTTCTGATGACATGAAAATGCCTCCCATAGTAAAATCTGCTTTAAGGACAAAATATGGTTTGGACAAGCCAATTAATGAACAATATTTTATCTATATTAAAA
>DPSW01000237.1:885-5288 GCA_003527145.1 Clostridiaceae bacterium
GCCACTCTTGGACTTGTAGCTGCAGTATTCGGAATAAGCCTGGGTATTGCAGGAGGGGCCATAGCGGGGCTTAACAGGCAAAAGTTTATAGATTATTTTATTAGTGTTATATCCGTACTTGGTATATGTGTCCCCGGCTTTGTTATTGCTTCCCTTTTACAAATAACGTTAGGAGGAAAGCTTCTACCGGTGGCAAGATGGGGGACTCCAAAACATATAGTGCTTCCGGCCCTTGCCCTTGGAATAGGAATTATTGCTTACCAGGCAAGAATGATGCGCACAAGTGTTGTAGAAGTATTAAGGCAGGATTATATAAAGACGTCAAAAGCCATGGGGTTATCCTTCGGCGAAACTGTAAGAACTCATGTGTTGAGAAATTCACTTCTTCCTAATATTACTGTAATAGGTCCGCTGATTGCAGGACTCATGTGCGGTACCTTTGTCATAGAAAAAATATTTGCCATACCCGGTCTTGGAAAGTACTACATACAAAGCATTCAGCAAAGTGATTATACAGTAATAATGGGAATGACAATATTCTATGCATCAATGCTTCTTGTCATGACATTGATTGTTGACGTGCTCTATGGAATTGTAGATCCGAGAATCAAGATATACAAATCAGATAAATAATAGTATAGGAGTTTTAATATGGAGTCTAAAATAATTAATAAAGAATTATTTATAATCGATGACAAAGTAGAATGTCAATACGAAATCCAAAGAAAAAGCCTATCCTATTGGAAGGATGTATGGAGGAGATTAAAGAGAAATAAGCTTGCAATTATTTCACTATTTATATTGGGGCTCATAATTATAATGGCTGCAATTGGTCCTAAGCTTCAATCCTATGATTTTGATGAGCAGAACATGGACCTTATTAATAAAGGTCCATCATCAGAACATCTATTTGGTACAGATGAGCTTGGAAGGGATATATTTGTCAGAGTATGGTATGGCGCTAGGATCTCTTTGACAATCGCAGTGTTTTCTGCCGGCATTAATTTATTAATAGGCACATTGTATGGAGGCTTTGCAGGATATAAGGGCGGAAGTGTAGATAATATAATGATGAGAATCATTGATATAATTTACTCTGTGCCTGAAATGATATGGATTATTTTGCTTATGGTTGTTGTTGGACCGGGGCTTAAGACGATGATTATAGTATTTGCCATAGTAGGTTGGGGTGGTATGGCAAGGCTTGTAAGAGGTCAGGTGCTTCAAATAAGAGAAATGGAATTTATTCAAGCAGCTAAAGTATTTGGTGCCAGTACAAGAAGAGTTATAATGAAGCATTTACTGCCAAACTGTATAGGTCCTATTATAGTATCTCTCACATTTTCTATTCCTTCAGCCATATATACGGAAGCATTTCTAAGCTACATAGGACTTGGAGTTCCTATTCCCCTGGCAAGCTGGGGCACTTTATCAAACGATGGCGCAAAGCTGCTTTTAGCTCACCCATATCAACTTCTATTCCCATCACTTATGATTTGCATTACAATATTTGCATTTAACATATTAGGTGATGCGCTAAGAGATACGATGGATCCGCGCATGAAGGATTAGGAGGGGTAAAAATGAGCAAGAAAATATTAGAAATAAAGGATTTGCATGTATCCTTTGATACATATGCAGGGGAAGTTAAGGCAGTAAGAGGAGTATGCTTAAGTGTAGATGAGAGAGAAGTACTGGCTATAGTGGGTGAGTCCGGCTGTGGGAAATCAGTTACAGCAAATTCTATATTGAAGCTTATTCCAAAAGAAGCTGGCAGAATAAAAAGCGGAGAAATTATATTTGATGGTAAAGAAATATCACAATATAGCGAAAGAGAAATGCAAAATATAAGAGGGTCCCAGATAAGTATGATTTTTCAAGACCCTATGACTGCAATAGATCCGACTATGAAGGTAGAAAAACAAATAATGCAGGTTATAATGAAGCATCAAAAGATAAATAAAGCTGAAGCATATAAAAAGGCTATAGAAATGATGGAGATTGTAGGGATTCCGGATGCAAAACGAAGGGGGGCTCAATACCCTTTTGAATTCAGCGGAGGTATGCGTCAAAGAATAATGATAGCAATAGCTTTGTCTTGCAATCCTAAGCTTTTAATAGCAGATGAGCCAACAACAGCACTTGATGTAACAATACAATCTCAAATATTAGATCTTCTAAAGGATTTGCAGAAAAATCTCGGTACCTCTATAATACTCATTACCCATGACCTTGGAGTAGTAGCCAACATGGCAAATCATGCAGCAGTTATGTATGCAGGGAAGATTGTAGAAAAAGCAGAAATAATAGAGTTGTTTGAAAATCCAAAACATCCATATACTATAAGTTTAATCAATTCAATCCCCGACCTTGATTGTAAATCAAAACAAATATTAAGCCCTATAGAAGGTTATCCTCCAGATCTTATAAGTCCGCCTAAAGGGTGTCCTTTTTCGCCAAGATGCAAATATTCTATGAAGGTTTGCAGACTGATGATTCCCGAGCGCATTGATATTAATGAAAATCATTTTGCTCATTGCTGGCTTTTGCATGAAAATGCTCCAAAGGAATTAATAGAAAAAATGAAAAGGGATGTAAAAATATGAGTGATAAAATTTTAATAAGCGTAAACGATTTGAAGAAGTATTTTGATTTAGGCGGAGGACATATTTTAAAGGCAGTGGATGGAATAAGCTTTGACATAAAAGAAGGAAAAACTCTGGGACTTGTAGGCGAGTCAGGCTGTGGGAAGTCTACAGCAGGGAAAATGCTTATAAATCTTTTTAAGCCCACTGGTGGAGATATCATGTTTGAAAATAAAAACATACATAAATTGAATAAAGGTGAGCTTACGAATTTTAGAAAAAACACTCAGATAATATTTCAAGATCCATATTCCTCGTTGAATCCAAGGATGAAGATACTTGACATTATAGCGGAAGGCTTTGATATTTTCGGTGAATGCAAAGGCATTGAGAGACAGGAGAGAGTATTAAATCTCCTTCAAACTGTTGGACTAGAGAAAGAGGCTGCTCAAAGATATCCTCATGAGTTCAGCGGANNGAGGTCAAAGGCAAAGGATAGGCATAGCAAGGGCTATATCCTTAAACCCAAAATTTGTTGTATGTGATGAGCCTATATCGGCATTGGATGTTTCCATACAAGCACAAATAGTAAATTTACTAAATAAACTACAAAAAGACCTTTCACTTACATATTTATTTATATCCCATGATATAAAAATGGTAAAATTAATTTCTGACAGGATTGCAGTAATGTATCTTGGTAAGATAGTTGAAATAGGCAACAGTGAAGAGGTATTCAATAACCCCCTTCATCCTTATTCAAAGATATTGATATCAGCTATACCTATNNATAAAGCTTAACGGAGATATACCTTCTCCAATAGATAGAAAAAGCGCTTGTGTATTTGTGAATAGATGTCCCCATAAGATAGATATATGCGAGGTAAAAGAGCCGAAGCTCAGTGAAATTGATGAAACCCATAAAGTTGCTTGTTTTTTGTATAACAATTAGCACTTGCACAGCTATCAAAAGGTGTACGCAGCAGCTTAAGGATATTTGAGCGACTGCTGCTATATCCAGTTAAAATCACGGGTAAATAAATCTGCTTGTTTGCCCGTGATTATTAATTTATCCATAAACTCTCCGTATGCATCTGATAAAGCACGTCTGCTTCTCAAACTCTCTATGGATTGGAGCTCCTGCTATGTGATAATATATACAATAGGATGTGATATTGATGAATATATTGAATGCAGAAAATATAAGCAAGAGCTACAGTGAAAAAATATTGCTGAAAAATATAAGCCTTGGAATAAGCGATGGCGATAAGATAGGAGTCATCGGCATAAACGGTACAGGCAAGAGCACCTTTTTAAAAATAATAGCAGGTCATGAAGTGCCTGATGAGGGAAGGATCACTAAGGGCAGCTCAGTTATTGTTGAGTATCTCCCTCAAAGCCCGGACTTTCATCCCGATGACACTGTGCTGGAGCAGGTATTCAGGGGCGATACCCCTGTGATGAAGCTGATAAGGGCATATGAAAAAGCTCTCGAAGCCGGAGCGGGAGGCCATATCATAAGGCTCACCCATGAGATGGACGTTCTGGACGCCTGGAATGTGGAAAGTGAAGCGAAAGCTATACTGACCAAAATGGGTATATTTGATTTTAATGCAAAGATAAGCACTTTATCCGGCGGGCAGAAAAAGCGCATAGCTCTAGCCGCCGCTCTCATAAACCCCTCGGATCTTTTGATACTCGACGAGCCTACCAACCATCTGGATAATGACATAATAGATTATTTGGAAGCTTATCTCAACAAGAGAAAAGGTGCACTGCTCATGGTAACCCATGACAGATACTTTTTGGAGAGAGTCA
>DPSW01000441.1 GCA_003527145.1 Clostridiaceae bacterium
GCAGTTGATTTGCATATTCATTCTGCTTTATCGCCTTGCGGCGATGAAGATATGACTCCTAATAACATAGTTAATATGGCACTGATAAAAGGCTTGGATATAATAGCAGTGACGGATCACAACAGCGCAGCAAATTTGCCTGCGATTCTTGAGGTTGGCAAAAAACAGGGGCTTATGATTGTGCCGGGCATAGAGGTTCAGACAAAAGAAGAAGTGCACATCATATGTCTTTTTAGGACTCTTCAGAGCGCTTTGAAGCTTGATGAGATCATATATAATTGTCTGCCCGATATGCCAAACAATGAAGAGGTTTTTGGCCGGCAGCTCATTATGAACTCCGAAGACCAAATTATAGGCAAGGCAGACAAACTGCTTATATCTTCATGTGCTTTATCCGTAAATGATGCTTTTATTCTGACTAACGGCTTAGGCGGGGTATGCATACCTGCACATGTAGATAGGCCTGCATATAGCATAACTGCCAATCTCGGATTTATTCCGCCTTCGCTGAAGGTTAAGACTGTGGAGCTTTCAAAAAAAGATAGTCCGGAGATCATAATGAAAAGGCATCCTTTTTTAAAGAAGTACGATTATATCATATCCTCAGATGCCCATTATCTATGGGACATAAGCGAGAGAGAGTTTTTTGTCGAAATGGAATTTCTCAGTTTTACAAACTTATTCGATATATTATGCCCAAATCAAAAAAAATTATAATTAATTTTAAATATTGTTAAATTTTTTATTTAGTTATGTTACAATAAAAAATAGGGTTAATAATTGACAGTTTTTTGTCAATATATACAATGTATTTTAGGGAGGGGACTCTTTAATGAACGAGCTTGAAATGAAAGAAAAAATGGAGAAGCTGGACCGGATAATTGAAAACCATAGAGACCAGCAAGGAGGCTTAATGCCTGTTCTTCATGAGACTCAAGAGCTTTTTGGATACATTCCTGAAGAGGCTCAAAAGAGAATATCAAAAGAACTAAACATTCCAATGGCGGAAATCTACGGAGTAGCAACTTTTTACTCCAGATTTACGCTCAAGCCTAGAGGTGAGCATACAATAGGTGTATGTTTGGGGACGGCTTGTTATGTAAAAAATGCTCAATTAGTTTTTGAAAGACTCCAAAAAGAGCTTAAAGTTAAACCGGGAGGGACTACTGCAGATAACAAATTCACGCTGGAGGCTACCAGATGCCTGGGATGCTGCGGACTTGCGCCTGTTATGATGATAGGAGAAGACGTATACGGCAAGCTTGTTCCCGATGATATACCGGATATATTGAAAAAGTATCAATAGTAGGTTTTATCATGAAGGAATTGTCTCTTCATATACTTGATATCATTCAAAATTCTATTGCTGCGAAGGCCAGCTTAATTACTATAAATATTGTTGAAGATTTAACGACAGATGTTTTCTCTATTGAAGTGATCGATAATGGACAAGGAATGGACAAGGAATTAGCAGAAAGAATAAAAGATCCTTTTATTACGGGGAGAAAAACCAGAAAGGTAGGCTTGGGAGTGCCTTTGCTCTATATAGCATGCACTCGATGTCAAGGAAATTTGGAGATTCAGTCCGATAAAGGAAAAGGCACCAAAGTTATTGCCTGGTTCAAGCATAGTCATATAGACAGGGCACCGCTGGGAAATATGATTGACACTATAATTGCTATAGTGATAGGCAATCCGGAGATAGATATTATATATAATCATAGAATAAATGAAAACGAGTTTAATTTTGATACCAGGGAAATAAAGCATATTTTAGGGGAAGTACCTATCAATGAGCCTCAGGTTATCTCATGGATAAAGGGATTTTTGGAGGAAGGTCTCAATAGTTTAAATGGAGGTGCAAGAATATGAAATCAATTAAAGATTTAGAGGAAATCAGAAAAAGAACCTATGATACAATCAATTTAAGAAAAGATCAACCAGGAACCAGAGTAGTTGTGGGCATGGCTACATGCGGCATTGCGGCAGGAGCCAGACCGGTTCTTTTGGCCATTATGGATGAGATAAAGAAAAATGAACTGGCAGATGTTGTCGTTGCACAAACCGGATGCATCGGTATGTGCAGGCTCGAGCCTATTGTAGAAGTATATAAGCCGGGAGAAGAAAAAGTGACCTATGTAAAAATGAATGCTTCGAAAGCTATCAGGGTAGTAAATGAGCATGTTATGAAAGGCAAGATTGTTCAAGAATACACTGTAGGAGCAGAAGAAAACTAATAGATTTAAGGTTAGCAAACAATGAGGAGGTAATATGGAATGAAAATGTATCGCTCCCATGTCATGATTTGCAGGGGAACCGGCTGTTCATCTTCCAATTCGGAGCAGATAGCAAAAAATTTTGAAGAACAGATCAAAATCCATGGTCTTGATCAGGAGGTAATCGTTGAGAGAACCGGATGTTTTGGCTTATGCGCTCTCGGACCGATAGTCATCATATATCCTGAAGCTTCTTTCTACAGTATGATCAAACCGGAAGATGTAGAAGAGATTGTAAAAGAGCATCTTATTAAAGGCAGAGTTGTAAAGAGGCTTCTCTACGGGGAAACTGTTGCAGAAAGCAGAATAAAATCCATAAACGAAGTAAATTTTTATAAAAATCAGCAAAGAATTGCCCTCAGAAATTGCGGAATTATTAGTCCTGAAAACATAGATGAATATATAGCTTTTGATGGGTATAAAGCTTTGATAAAATGTTTGACAGAGCTAAAGCCCGAAGAAGTCATTGATATAGTAAAGAGATCAAGCCTCAGAGGAAGAGGCGGCGGCGGGTTCCCTACAGGCAATAAGTGGGAGTTTACCGCTAAAGCACAAGGCGATATGAAATATGTATGCTGCAATGCAGATGAAGGTGATCCGGGTGCCTTTATGGATAGAAGCATTCTGGAAGGTGACCCTCATTCTGTTTTGGAAGCTATGGTCATAGCCGGCTATGCAATAGGAGGCAGTCAAGGTTATATATATGTCAGAGCCGAGTATCCCCTGGCTGTTAAGCGCCTTACGATAGCAATTGATCAGGCCAGGGAATATGGATTGCTGGGTAAAAATATTTTAGGGACGGGCTTTGACTTTGACATTGCAATACGTCTCGGAGCGGGTGCTTTCGTATGCGGAGAAGAGACCGCTTTAATAGCTTCTATAGAAGGGCAAAGGGGGATGCCAAGGATAAGACCGCCGTTTCCGGCAGTAAAAGGCTTATTCGGAAAACCTACTCTCCTCAATAACGTTGAAACTTATGCAAATATATGCCCTATAATAAACAACGGCCCTGAGTGGTTTGCTTCTATGGGGACTGAGAAATCAAAGGGAACCAAAGTCTTCGCATTAGGGGGAAAAATAAATCATACCGGGCTGGTGGAAGTTCCTATGGGTACTACAATGAGGGAAATCATATACAATATAGGAGGCGGCTGCCCAAACGGCAAAGCTTTTAAGGCCGTGCAGATGGGAGGGCCTTCCGGCGGCTGCATACCTGCAGAGCTGATAGATACTATTATAGATTATGATTCCGTTACTAAAACAGGGGCTATAATGGGCTCCGGCGGTATGATTGTTATGGATGAAGATAATTGTATGGTTGATATTGCAAAATTCTTCCTGGACTTTACCGTTCATGAGTCTTGCGGCAAATGTACCTTCTGCAGGATTGGAATAAAAAGAATGAATGAAATTTTAACAAGGATAACAAAGGGAGAAGGAANNAGAGTTGGCTACAAATATCAAGAAAAATTCTCTCTGCGGCCTGGGTCAGACTGCTCCTAATCCTGTTTTGACCACAATAAAATACTTCAGAAATGAGTATGAAGCTCATATCAGGGATAAGAAATGTCCTGCCAAGCAGTGCAAGAGCTTGATAGAATATAAAATAATCCAAGATAAGTGCAGAGGCTGCACACTTTGCAGCAGGGCATGTCCGGTAAAGGCCATATCCGGAGAAGTAAAAAAAGCACATAAGATCGATAGCAGCATATGTAAAAAATGCGGGTTGTGCAAGGATACCTGCAAGTTTGCTGCTATTATCGTAGAATAATTTGTAAAGGGATGAGGTAGAGAACTATGGGAAAATTGAATTTAACCATAAACGGAAAAGAAGTTACTGCCAATCCTGGCCAGACTATATTGGATGTGGCAAGAGAAAATAATATGCTCATACCGACTTCGTGCCATGATGACAGACTCAAGCCCTTCGGCTCCTGCCTGCTTTGCAGGATAGAGGTGGAAGGCGCCAGGGGCAATATGTTGGCCTGTGCAACTCAAGCTACCGATGGGATGACAGTAAGAACTGAAACCGATGCTGTCAATGATGCAAGAAGGATGTGCCTGGAGCTTCTTTTATCCCAGCACTACGGAGATTGTACGGCTCCCTGCAGCATGACATGCCCGGCAGGAATTGATGTCCAGGGCTATATAGCCCATATTGCCAATGGACAATATCAGGAAGCTGTAAAGCTTATAAAGGAAAGGAATCCTCTTCCGGTGGTTTGCGGCAGAGTTTGTACCAGGCCCTGCGAAGATGAGTGCAGAAGAAATCTTGTAGATGAAAGGGTAGGCATTGATTATCTGAAAAGATTTGCTTCTGATTATGATTTGAACAGCGATGATCATTATGTCCCCAATAAAAAAGCTGCAACAGGCAAGAAAGCCGCAGTAATAGGATCAGGCCCTGCAGGCTTGTCCTGTGCTTTCTACCTTGCAAGGGAAGGACATAAAGTTACCATATTTGAGAGATGGCCCAGAGGCGGCGGAATGCTGAGATATGGAATCCCCGAATACAGAATGCCCAAGGCAGCATTGGACAAGGAAATCGACACCATAAAAGAACTTGGTGTAGAGATTCAATATGAAAAGACCTTTGGTGCAGATGTAACCTATGAAAGCCTTAAAAAAGACGGCTATGAAGCCATATTTTTAGGCATCGGTTCGCAGGTAGGGCAGCCCATAGGGTGCGAAGGCGAAGCATGCCCAATGGGAGTTTACGCAGGTGTGGACTTTTTGGGCAGAGTAGGATTAGGCCATAATATTGATCTATCCGGCAAGCATGTAATAGTAATAGGCGGAGGAAACACTGCAATAGATGCTTCCAGAACCGCTCTGAGGCTGGGAGCCAAGAAAGTTACCGTAGCCTATAGAAGGACAAAAAAAGAAATGCCCGCTCATGAGATGGAGATAGAAGAAGCCGAATATGAAGGAGTAGAATTTGAATTCCTTATAGCTCCAAAGCAGATAGTAAGCGATGCAGGAAAGCCCATCTATATCGAATTCATCAGGATGGAGCTTGGAGAGCCCGACGCATCAGGCAGAAGGAGACCTATAGAAATACCAGGCTCAGAATTCAAGATGCCAGCAGATTATGTAATAGGTGCGATTGGTCAGACACAGGACCTGAGCTTTATAAACGATGGCTTTAATCTGGAAGCTAAGAATAACAAGATAGTGATCAACCCGGATCTCATGGCCACCAATATAGAAGGAGTATTTGCGGGCGGAGATGGAGTTACAGGCCCTCAGACAGCCATCAAGGCAATCGCGGCAGGGAGAATTGCAGCTTACTCCATGGATAAATATTTAAGAGGGGAAAAGATTGAGAAGCTTCCCCAGATGTACAACCATGTCAAGGGACAGCAGCTTAAGGATATTGATAAGAAAGAATTTGAACAATACGAAAAAATAGACAAAAACAGAATGCCTATGCTCAGCAAGGAGGAGAGAAAGCATAATTTCTTAGAGGTTGAATTAGGTTTTACTGAAGAGCAGGCAAAGGCTGAAGCTCAAAGATGCTTGTCCTGCGGATGCAAGGACATCCATGAGTGCAAGCTGAGAGAATTTGCCACAACTTATGGAGCCAAACAAGATAGGCTGGCCGGCGCCATCACAAAGCATCCTATTGATGAGAGCCATCCTTTCATAAGCAGAGACAAGAATAAATGCATCATGTGCGGAAGATGTGTAAGGATATGCCTTGAAGTGCAGGGCGCAGCTGCGCTGGGCTTCATCTCCAGAGGATACAATACTACCATAGAGCCGTCCTTCGGCAAACCTTTCGGCGAGGACAGCCGCTGCGAATCCTGCGGCCAATGTGTTTCCACCTGCCCTGTAGGAGCCTTGACGGAAAAGGTGCAGCTGCCAAAACCGGGCCCGTTTGTTGAGAACATAGTAGATACCATATGCAATCACTGTGGTACAGGCTGCACATTGAAGCTTCATATATCAGGGGACAGGTTTATCCGAGCTACATCAGAAGCAGGATTGGGTATAAATAATGGAAACCTGTGTGAAAAAGGCAGATTCCAAAACAGCTTTATCAATTCTCCTGAGAGAATAATAAAACCGATGATAAGAAAAGAAGGCAAACTGGTGGAGAGCAGTTGGGAAGAAGCTTATAAGCTCATACATGAAAAAATGAAATCTCAAAAAGCAATGGGCTTTGTATCACAAAAAGCTACCAATGAAGAAGCCGCTGAAATGAAGAAGCTTGTATCAAGCAATATTTACAGCTTTGATTTAAGCGATGCAGCCTATGGCTTGCAGGATTCTTTCGGCAGGGATTATAAAAAAGCTTCTTATGAAGATATCAATAAAGCTGATGCTATCCTATGCTTAGGCTTTGACATCAAAGAGGAAAATCCTGTAGCGGCACTTATGGTGAAAGCTGCAGCAGAAAAGGGTGCTGAGCTTATCATGGTAAGCGAGGCTGTGTCAAAGCTGGACAGATACGCGGGAATGGTTGTTAGACTAGATGATAATAAGGTTA
>DPSW01000168.1 GCA_003527145.1 Clostridiaceae bacterium
TTCTTTAAACATAAATTTCTTGTTCTTAATTGGTTGTTACATAATCTACTATCATCCATTTTCCATCCACTTTATCAACAATTATGATATCATACTGCAATAAACCTTCACGGTTCGGTCTATTTGCTTTCTTTGTATCATAAAAATAATTCACATAATAACAAAATCCATCTTTATTGTCATTGTCCCATATTGAATCTTCCGGGCTTACCGGTTCTATTTTGTAGCAGAACATATAATAATCAGGTTCATAATACTCGAAAAATATTCTATGTGGATTAACCTTCTTTTTATCCCATTTATTACCATACACATAAGACAATGCCTCCTTGTCCTTGATTTCTCCTGTCAGCTTATATTCATTTGAAGCCCTTATCACCCTAATTAAAATCTCTCGCTGCTCAGCTTTAGCCTTATTGATTTTCTTCTGATCCATTTTATAGTTGGAATTATTAATGTCATTTTCTACCCATACAGGCAAGGCAGATAATACTTCAGTTAAGAATAGTTTTTTACTTGGGTATAAACCGCTTTGATATTCATCTATAGCTTCTGCAATTTTCTTTTGTTCTTCATCATATGAATATTTTGGATAATACTTCTGCTCAGATATAGTTTTTTGCATTGTTTCCATATCTTTATTCCGGATATTCAATTTGCTTAGCAAATATACATTTAACCCAATAGATATAACAAGAATTGCAATTGAAAATAAGATCNNTCATTTATACAATAAACTATTATAAGAAGGGTGCTGCGTCACCCTTCTTAAATAATAACAAATTTACTTTGATTAATCATTTCCTATATTTATTCAATTTCCATCATTCCATTTAAAGGAGTTGATCCTGACAAATTTCAAACTTGACGTTGGGGAATTATATCCAGGAATCGTATTTAATTGGCTGTTTAATCTGTTTTTCGTATGAGCGCTTACATATATCTCATCCCAATCTACAACTCCATCACCATCATCATCGCTGATCTTTGTTATTACATATACATGGCCCCCACTATAATGTATAATATCCCCTTCGTTGGCAGCTCTATATGCGATATCAGTACCTCTCGGGCCATATGTATTTCCCGTTATGTAGTTATGGAACGCACTGCAAGATGTCCATTTAGTAACTGCACCTTGATTATCACACCACCAAGCATCCGTCATAGGCAATTCATGATTATTAATATCATCTTCGGTATCGGAACCGCCATATCCTGCCCAAACACACTGGGAAGCAAAGTTCTGGCAATCACCGGCAGTAAAACTAGAATTAGCAAAGCATTTAAAATTCGGGTTATAGTCCGTTGCATCACTATTATTGCTTGTATGTGATAGAGCGTAATCTACAGCAGCGTATCTGTCATAAGAAATATAGTAATCTCCCGGAACATCTCTTGTTATTGGTTCTTCTGGTTGTTGGTTCTCTTGATACATCATTTCTGCCTTTTTTGCCTCAGCTTCCATATTTCTTATTTGCTCAGAAAAATCTATTTTGTTTCCATGCTCATCCAAAATTGCTTCATTATCGCTTTCATCTTCTATAATATAGATTCTATCATCTTCTGCTGTGAGCGTTAATATATGATATTCTACGAGCTTGTGAGCTCTGCTTCCTGTCTTTTGATAGTAATAAGTTTTTTCTTCTCTAACCTCAGCATAAACAAGGTTTTCTTCAAATTCTATATTCCTAAAATCCAACTCAAGCTCGTACCTATCTAAATGATTGCCAAGAAATTCATCAGCTTTAATTTCATACTCTAAAAGGCTATGCTCAAAGTTATATGTGTCTTCAGATTTTTTATCCTCCAAATTGAATAAATGAGAAAAATCTATTACTTCTCCCTGTTGAAGACTCTTAAGTTTAATATCAAAGTAATCGTATATGATACTTTCAATATTCTCTGTATCATTACTTGCATAAATAATTTGCGAGCTAAAAATTAAACAAGAGGCAAGCAATATAAAAATAACAAGCTTCTTTGCACATTTTTTCAAATTTAACACCCCTTTTTTATTTGGCATACCCTTGAAATCTCATAATGTTTGATTTTTATAGATTTCAAGGGTTACCGTTCTATTTCGCATATGTTTTTTGATTCAGTCTTTTACCAAGCTATTAACAATAGACTTCATCGTAAACACTTACGCTTTCAGAGCTTGCACCTTTGTATACCCTGGCATTGATAGTCAAACGGTAAGTATAACCGTCTTTAACGTAGTAGTCTTTGTCAAAATACATTTCATTTCCAATTGCCTCCAAGCCACTCCATTTTTTAATGGTTGTCAGACTTCCATCTGTATTTATGCGCTGCAGTATGGCTTCAGCAGTTATTTTTGTAGTTCCAGGCTTACCTATAACACGGGCTGTGCAATTTGCTTTTAGCCCTGTAAATGCTAATTCTACTATGACACAATCTGTATTTACCCATTCCAAAACAGGATTTGCGTCTGCAGACGCTCTAAATAATTGGCTTCCATCTGCCCACAATGCGTTAACACTCATAACTGCAAGCATTAATATTGCCATAATCAAAGCTGCCGTTTTTTTTGCTTTCAATAGACATCCCTTCTTTCGTTTATTTTTTTTAGGATTTTTTACCCTCTACTAAATAAACGATTAACTATACCATTTTGTTACAGTGCTAAAAATCCGCCCTATACGGATTGTCATTAAAGCATATCTGCATTATACTATATATTGTTTTCTAGAATATAACGCAATTTGGTAAAGTGGTGATAAATGTGGAAGTAAAAGAAGCTTTAGATGTAGCTCTGCTCAGCGGCGAAATTCTTCTTACCAGCGGTTCAGAGATATACAGGGTAGAGGATACCATAGACAGAATATGCAATGCCTACGGCATAAAGTCCGAGTGCTTTGTGACCCCTACCGGTATCTTCATATCAGGTTGGTCAAAGGATAATCCAAAGGAATCGGTATCACTGGTAAAAAGGATTAAATCCAGAACTATTAATCTGCATAGCATAGAGATAATAAATACTTTTTCAAGAAGCCTTCAGACCAAAAAAGTTCCTTATGATGAAGCAATGGAATTATTAAGAGGCATGGAGAATGCTCCTTATTTTCCTTTTTATAGAAGGCTTATAGCATCAGGAGTGACGTCCTTTGCCTATGCCATGCTTTTTGGAGGTACTGCCGTTAACGGAATAGTTGCTGGTATCATAAGCATGCTCATATATGCATCGAGAGATAAGATGAGCAGGGTCATCCTGTCTCCGTTTTTTCTGGATTTTGTATGGAGCTTTATAGCCGGCCTTATGGCAATCTTCGCGAACAGATTTATAATACCGATAGATATAAATTCGGTAATAGTCGGATCTATTATAATTTTATTCCCCGGACTTGCAATGACTAATGGGATCAGGGATGCATTATACGGAGATATTTTATCAAGCCAGGCAAGGCTTACGGAGGCTTTGTTTACCGTTACGGCTATTGGCGTAGGGGTCGGCATAGTTTTATTACTTATGAAGTATTGGATGTGATTTTATGAGGGAGATTATTCTCGCTTTTTTAGGCAGCTATTGCCCTGCGATTTTATTTAACATTGAGAGGAAGAATCTGTTCTGGGCCGGCATCTGTGGTGCTATGGGCTGGATAACCTATGACGGCATATATATTCTGTCCGACAATAAGATTTTCGCTTCGTTTATTGCTTCGATAGTTATCAGTCTTACCAGCGAAATCATGGCTAAAGTATTTAGAACTCCGTCAACGGTATTCAACGTTCCGAGCCTGCTTCCCATTGTGCCGGGCATTCCGGCTTATTATACGGTGCTCAATATTATCGAGAACAATATACAGGAAGCCCTGTACAAGGGTCTTGAAGCCATTGGCATCGCCGGTGCAATAGCCTTTGGGATTTTATTGGTTTCAACGGTTTTTAAATACATAAATTCGAAAAAAAATCATACATGCCTTTGATAAGCATACTAGCAATTGATTTTGCTTTCTGACAATGTTACTTTTAATATAATATCTCTTAGAGGGGGTTTATATTATGAAAATAAGATCTATGGAGTCGGGAGACATCGGGGCAGTCAGGGAATTGATAGATATATGCAAGCCGCTGGACTTGCACACGCCCTTTACATATTGGATATTATCGGAGTATTTTAATAACACATGCATGGTGCTCGAGGATGAAGAGGCAATAGTCGGGTATGCCGGAGGCATCAAAAGCTCTTCTATGGAAGGAATATTCTATCTATGGCAGATAGGACTGCTGCCCGGTTATAGGGGCAAGGGCTATTTCAGCTTGCTTTTGGATAGAATCATTGAAGAAATAAAAAAGTCGGACTGCAATGCTTTGGAGTTTTCCGTGCTCTCCGATAATTATCAGAGCATCAATGCTTTCTCCGGTTATGCAAAAAAGAAAGGCTTGCCCATGGGAAAAAGAGGCAGCCTTCGTTTTTATGATAAACTGGCAGATGAAGAATGCAAGGAGGATATATATAGGATTGCTCTATAAGCCTCTCAGATATTCCTCTTTGAAGTCAAGTTCACCCTCAATAGCTTCTTGAAGCTGGTTTATCAGCAATTCCCTATCTCTATTGAGAGTTCCTTTTAACGATAAATAGTTTGAAGCGTGATTGCTTCTGAATATACAGCCTTCGCAGTCAAGGTTTTTTAAAAGCTCCAATGTTTCTGCAGCTATCTCCTGAGGAGTTAAAAGCTTGAAGGAGCCTTCTGATACCTCTTCATACAGCTTAGTCCCAGGCTCCACCATAAGGGTCAGCAGTCCCAGAAAATCAGGCTTCATCTTGTTTATTGCCTTAGCGGATTCTAGGGCATGCTCCTTCCAGAGCTGCTTTCCGCCCAGCCCTGATATCAGAGTGACAGAAAGAAGTATCCCTGCTTCTTTGACCTTCTGGCCTGTCTCCACTATTTCTTGAGAGTCTGCGCCTTTGTTTATACTCTTTAATATTTCGTTGCTTCCGGACTCCAGTCCCAAATATGCGATGCCGAGTCCCGCTTCCCTGAGCAGCTTTAAATCCTCATGGGATTTCAGCATTATGCTCCTTGGAGATGCATAGATTCCCACTCTCTCGCATTCGGGTATAGTATTTCTTATATGCTCCAATATTTTTAAGAGTTCTGCCGTTTTGATCATCAGGGCATCGCCGTCAGCCAGGAAAATCCTCTTTATGCTTTTATACTGCATACTTGCTTCACTGATGTCTTTAATTATATCTTCTATGCTTCTTATTCTAAACTTTTTATCCTTATACATGCTGCAAAAGCTGCATTTATTATGAGAGCAGCCGATAGTCGCCTGAACTATAAGGCTCCATGCTTCGCTTGGCGGCCTGTATATGCTTCCTTCGTATCTCAAAGTCTCCACTTCCTTTCTGAAATTATATATAACGCATTAAATATTCTACATAGCTGTAAAATCTTTTTCACGTTATATCTAGTTTTGCTTCTTTTTAATGGTCTGCCTGAGGCCTTTTTCTTCTTTTCTTATAATTCTTTTAATATTCGGCAGATGATTATAAACGGCAAGTGCTGCAATTATCATTGAAATAGTCACCGCTCCAAGCCCCAGCTTCAAATATAAGGTGGCAGCGACGACGATCAGGACAAGGGCTATAGTGCCTAAAGCGATATAATCGGTGATCAATGTTACTATTATAATAGTCAGTATTCCTAACACTGCAAGAGGAATATTGACTGCTATGAGCATGCCTATAAGAGATGCAGTGCCTTTTCCTCCTTTAAAATTCATGAAAAACGGGTGATTATGTCCCAATATTACAAAAAGGCCGTTTAGATATAGGTAAAAATTAAACAGGTTTGGATCGGCAACATCTTTATACAAGGCTTTTATAAGCATAACAGAAGCTACGGCCTTTGAAATATCCAATAAAGCAACTAAAACCCCATATTTCCAGCCCAAAGAAATAACCGTATTTGAGGCCCCTGCATTGCCGTGCCCCATATTTCTTATGTCTACATTTCTAAGAAGCTTGCCGAGTATATAGGAGAACTGCAAGCATCCAAATATATATCCGATTAAAGCGACAATAAAATAATCCTTCATAGCATTTCTCCTTATTAATATTTTCTTAATTATATCTGTTGTACTAGCTGATAGCAAGTATAAAGCTTCGAAGCTAAGACTTTGTAAGCTTGTATAGGGTTGCGTCAAAACTCGCTTTGGCTCAAACAGTTGACGCAACTGATCCTATCCTTCGCTAACAAACTCTAATTTCCTTCGCAAATGCATTCTTTTATCAGTTAATATGATTTTACTGATGTAAAATATTTAATTTTTTATCTATACTAATTTTAAAAAGCCCGGACATTGTCCGAGCTTTTTACTAAAGTACAACTTTCTCTAATATAGACTTTTCAGTCTCTACTGCCTTCTTCTCAGTATCTGCCACTTCTTTGCCAAGCCTTTCAACAAACTCAGCATCTTTTATGGAGCCTAAATTGATTTTAACATTGTATAAGGCTGATAGAGCTGCTGTTCTTGCCATCATCGCCGCTACAGCTCCGTCTGTCACAGCATTTTTATTTCCGTTTTCCACCGCTTTAGCAATAATATTCATCATTTGCAGTGCATTCTTCGCAACCTCAAGGGGAACTAATGCGGCGTTTTTAAGGCCTTTCTGGATG
>DPSW01000318.1:0-1815 GCA_003527145.1 Clostridiaceae bacterium
ATTTGGCTCATGCTTTTCTTTCGAATCCGGCTGTACAGGAAAGGGCATTGACTAACATAGTAAATGTAATGAAAGAAAAGGGATATCAAGGCTTGAATATTGACTTTGAATATGTCTATCCGCAAGATAGAGAGCTCTACAATTCTTTCTTGGAGCGGACTGCAGATAGGATGCATGCCAATGGCTTTTCCATATCGACGGCATTGGCACCAAAGATAAGAGCCGATCAGCCAGGCTTGCTGTATGAGGCCCATGATTATCCCGCACACGGACGTATTGTAGATTTTGTTGTGCTTATGACCTACGAATGGGGTTGGGCAGGCGGGCCTCCTTGGGCCATAGCCCCCATAAATGAAGTGAGAAGGGTGCTGGATTATGCAGTGACTGCAATACCCAGAAACAAGATACTGATGGGAATACCGCTGTACGGCAGGGATTGGAAGCTTCCATATATAGCCGGAACCACCATTGCCGAGACGTTGAGCTATAATGAAGCTATAGATAGAGCTTTGCGGTACGGAGTTTCAATTCAGTATAATACTTTATATCAANNATTTTATAGATATTGGGACGAATCAGGCGCGGAGCACGAGGTATGGTTTGACGATGCCCGAAGTTATCAAGCTAAATATGATACCATCAGGCAATACGGATTGAGAGGTGCCAGCTACTGGGCATTAAACCTTCAAACTCCTCCGAACTGGCCCGTACTGGTTGGCAATTTCAGAGTATTGAAATATTGATTGCAATAAGTTGCGTATCCTTCAGGTGCGCAGCTTATTTTTTAAAATATATATGTTTGATAGCCGAATTTCTTTATGTTATTCTATTGGAGGGAAATACTAGATGTACAATATATAAAAAATGCTTCGCATTTTTTATAATAACTGAATTAAATTGAAATAAGACTGTTGATGATGAGGTGATCAATTGGATAGCGTAAAAGGACCGGGCTGCAAGACATTGCTGCCTGATAATGAATTAAAGCCCTTAGAAGAAATAGAAAAGAGCATAATAAAGAGGTACAGGAAATATTTATGGTCAAAATTTATTAAAGCAATAAAGGATTTCAGGCTCATAGAGGAAGGAGACAAGATTGCCGTGGCTATCTCAGGCGGTAAGGACAGCATCCTTATGGCCAAGCTTTTCCAAGAGCTGCAGTGCTACGGTGATATGAAGATAGAATTGGAATTCATAGTAGCAGATCCAGGCTATCATCAGCAAATAAAAAAGCTTATGCTGGAAAACTGCGAATATTTGAATATACCCGTTAAAGTTTTTGATTCAGGCATCTTTAAAATAGTTGATAAGATTGCCCAGGATTACCCTTGCTATATGTGTGCCAAAATGCGAAGGGGGGCTTTGTATTCCAAAGCTCAGGAGCTGGGATGCAATAAGCTGGCATTGGGCCACCACTTCAACGATGTAATAGAGACAACGATGATGAATATTCTCTATACCGGCAGCTTCAAGACCATGCTGCCGAAGCTCAGATCTACAAATTTCAGAGGGCTTGAGCTTATAAGGCCCATGTATTACATAGAAGAAAAGCACATAGAGCGTTTTACCCAGAGCAGCGGGATAATCCCTCTCAACTGTGCCTGCATGGTGGCGGCGGAGAGGACAGGGAACAAGCGGTATGAAGTTAAGGATTTGATAAAGGAGCTCAGCGGGAAAATAGATAATTTAGAGGTAAATATTATGAGAGCAACTCAAAATGTAAATATGGAAGCAATCCTGGGTTGGCAAAAAGGACGAGAGAGCTTTTCCTACCTGGATTTTTATGATGAATAGTTTATCACTGAACTAACCCGC